>DATDXW010000001.1:0-3322 GCA_035289125.1 archaeon
AAGGATGAACGGAAAAGACCGCGGATTAATAATCATGCCGGCGTTCAACGAGCTTTCCGGGCGCGTCGCCGTGAACGAAGGCAGGTTCATGGGCCCGGTCGCGACGAAGATACGCGACGCGCATGCCGTGCTGCTGGACGGAACGGACTTGGGCGCGATTAAGCAGATTAAGTGAAAAGAATATATAAAATCTTTTTTGCGTCATCGGTGACGAGCTGTGTGAAAGAGCGGAAAATGACTCTCTGTGCATGGCTTGATTTTCAGCTGTGCGGGTTGTAAATACACGCCACGCTATCGTCTCTTAATCTTTTCCAGTTCTTTACAATATAGTGATTCTATGGCATTCACGCTTTTCTCGGAAAAAATGCAGGCGCTGATAAAGCAGCGCGGATTCATAGAGCCCACGCTACCCCAGAAGATGGGAATACCCGAAATTCTCAGGGGCTCGGACGTTCTTATAATCGGCCCGACCGGGCACGGGAAGACCGAAGCCGTCTGCCTGCCGCTCATGGACAGGATAAGCCAGGGCTCTCTTCCGCCCATAGCGGTATTATACATAACGCCTCTCCGCTCGCTGAACCGCGACCTGCTCGGCCGCCTCTTCTGGTGGGCGGACAGGCTTGACCTTGACGTTGCCGTAAGGCACGGCGATACGCCGGCGAAAGAGCGTGCACTCCAACGCGAAAGCCCTCCGCATCTTTTGATAACCACTCCGGAGTCTCTGCAAGCCGTCCTCACGGGAAAGAAAATTCGCGAGCATCTGAAAAACGTCCGCTTCGTTGTCATTGACGAAATCCACGAGCTCGTGACGAGCAAGCGCGGTGTCCAACTATCGCTTGCCCTTGAAAGGCTGCGCGAGCTTAGCGGCCCGTTCCAGCTCATCGGGCTTTCTGCCACTATCGGTTCGCCGGAGAAGGTCGCCGCATTCCTCAGCGACAAGACAAAAGTCATCCGTGCCGACGCCGAGAAACGTTATGATATAACAGTAGAGTGCCCTGTGCCGACACCGGAAGACATAGCACTGGCTGACGAGCTTGCCATCGGACCGGAAACCACGGCACGGCTACGCGCGCTGCGCGATATGATTGTCGCTCACAAAAGCATAATCGTCTTCACTAACACGCGCGAAATGGCTGAAGTGCTATCGTCACGCCTTTCAGAATTTGACAAAGAGTTAAAGCACGGCGTGCACCACGGCTCGCTTTCCAGGGAGCGGCGCATCAAAAGCGAGGAAGCCTTCAAGAAGGAGGAGCTGAAAAGCCTGATAGCCACGTCCTCGCTTGAGCTGGGTATAGACATAGGGTCTGTGAATCTCGTAATCCAGTATATGTCTCCCCGCCAAGCCGCCCGCCTCGTGCAGCGCGTCGGGCGGGCCGGGCATACGGCGAAGGGAATAAGCAAAGGCGTAATCGTGTCCGGCGATGAGGACGTTTTTGAATCCACGATAGTAGCGAAGCTTGCGCGGGAACGCAAGCTTGAAGAAATAAAGATTCACGAAGGCGCGCTGGACGTTCTCGCAAACCAGATAATCGGAATGGCGATGGATAATTACGAGATAAGCGCGGACAGGGTTTACGAAATCATGAAGAGAAACTATTGCTACCGCTCTCTGACAAAGGAGCAGTTCATGGAAATAGTGAAGTTTTTAGAAACAACCGGGATGATATTCCTGAACCATATGCCGTCGGGCATCGTACTGCGCAGGCGGCTGAAGGCGCTGAAATACTACTTTGAAAACCTTTCCACTATCCCGGACACCCGGCAGTACCGCGTTTTCTCCATCATAGGAAACGAACCGATTGGTACGCTGGACGAAGAATTCGTGGCAGAGCATTCCCAGCCCGGGGAGAAATTCATCGTCGCCGGCAGGGCGTGGAAAATCATCCAGATTGACCGCGACCGCGTGATAGTCGAGCCGGCGCACGACCTGGAAAGCGCGATTCCCGCGTGGAACGGCGAACTCATACCCGTGCCTATGGAGATAGCGGCGCAGGTCGGTGTGTTAAGGCGCTTTGTTTCGTCGCATGACCCCGGCGAAGTGGAAGAGTGCTACAGTGTGAGCCGCGCTTCCGCAAAGAAGATGAAAGATGTCATGGCGTCCCAGTCCTTTATTCCTGACGACAGGAACATTTTGATGGAAGGGCACAAGGATTTCGTCGTGCTCCACTCCTGCTTCGGCTCGCTTGTGAACGACAGCATAGGCCGGTATCTCGCTGCCCTGCTGAGCAAAGAAACGGGCGTTTCCTGCAACATCAAGACAGACCCGTACAGAATCATGCTCCAGACCGCGGCGAAAAAAGAGCGCGTGCGGGATTTGATGATGTCCGCCAAAAATATCGCCGCGACTCTCGCAACGGAAGTGGAGCGTAGCTCCATGTTCAAATGGCGTTTCCTTCATGTTGCCAAGCGCTTCGGCGTTATCGTGAAGCACGCAGATTTCCAAAAGATTCACCTGAACAAGCTCATTATGACTTACGCCCAGTCTCCCATATACAAAGAAACAATGAACGAACTCTTCCTTGAAAAAATGGACGTTAAAGGCGCCGAACGTGTTCTGGAAGAAATCTCGTCCGGAAAGATAAAGCTTCACTTAAGAGAAGGCCTGTCTTTCCTCGGCGAAGCAGGGCTTGCGCACAAGTTCTCCGAAGTCATGAAACCCGCCCTGCCGGAAGAGGAGATACAAAAGGCGTTCAAGAGGCGGCTGCTCTTGACGCGCGTCCGCCTCCTTTGCATGAATTGCTATGATTACAACATCGTTAAAGCCGTACACGACGCGGAGAAAGAACCGGAATGCCCCAAGTGCCGCGCGCACCTCATCGCCGTCACGCACCGTAGTAATGAACGTGCGCAACCGATACTCAAAAAGAAAAAAACCCGCAAAGAGTTGAACGACGAAGAGCTGAAAGAATTTGCCACGCTGAGACGGAGCGCTGACCTTGTCATCGTCTACGGCAAAAAGGCCGTTGAAACATTGGCAGCAAGAGGCATCGGACCTGAAACGGCGGCGCGCATTTTAGCGAAGCTACAGCCAACGCGTGAGCAACTGTACAAGGATATATTGGAAGCGGAAAAAACTTTCGTCAGGACGAGCAAGTACTGGCGATAATAAACAAATTGCTGATGCGACAACTGAATAAAGCAGCCTCTCACAATGGCGCACGAAGCTACTGTGTTAGTAGGGAACGAAAAACGATTCTTACATACCCTTTTTCGGCGAGGCTGATTAGTTTCAGGCTTTATTACGAGGAATTCAAAGGTTCCCCGTATACCCAAAGACATTCCATGGAGAGTCTTTGTTGTACTTGTTTATCGTAGCAATGTC
>DATDXW010000002.1:0-9466 GCA_035289125.1 archaeon
GCAACGTCGCAAGAAATTATTATTCCATGCCTTTCATCAAACAAGTGCAACACTGTCCTAATTCGCGTGGAGTTCTTTTAAGCTTTCCTCTCAATGCTATTCCATGAGCGCCGAAGAAGAGAATTACATAAAAGCCGGCAAAATCGCCGCGAAAGTGCGCGATGCCGCGGTGAAGATGGCAATGCCCGGCGCGAAGCTTCTGAAAATAGCCGAGTTTATAGAAAGCGAAACGCGCAAGCTCGGCGGCGAACCAGCATTCCCGGCAAACCTTTCTCTCAATGAGATAGCCGCGCATTACACGCCAACGAAGAATGACGAGACGGTGATACCGGAAGACTCCATACTCAAAATAGACGTCGGCGTGCACGTAGATGGATACGTCGCCGACACGGCGGAGACCATAGCGTTCAGCGACGAGATGGAAAGCCTTTCAAAAGCGAGCCACGATGCGCTGGAAGAAGCGATAAAGCTCGTAAAACCAGGCGCAAAGATATCGGACATATCAAAAAAGATAGAAGACGTTATCCGTGCGCAAGGCTACAAGCCTGTTTCAAACCTTACAGGGCACGGGCTGGAGCGATACTTCCTGCACGCCGAGCCGCGGATACCGAACGTCGCGATAAAGAGCGACACGCGGCTCAAAGAGGGTATGGCAATAGCGATAGAGCCTTTCGCCACATCGGGCGTCGGCGAAGTCCGCGACTCCGCGCCTGCGCTTATCTTCATGCTTCTCGGCAAAAAGCCGCTGCGAGGCGAAGACGCACGGAAAGTGGCGGCTTTCGCTGAGCGCTTCAACGGGCTTCCATTCGCCGAGCGCTGGCTTCCCTTCGATTCCACGTCCAGAGCCCGGCTCGCGCTGCGTGAGCTACGCGATAAAGGCATCCTTTACGATTACCCGCCGCTCAAAGAGAGAAGCATGGTGAGCCAGCACGAACACACGATACTCGTAAAGGACGAACCGATAGTCACGACATTATGATATGAACATAAAAAGCTTGGAATGAAAATAAGAAAAGTGATGCAATGATAATTATTATTGATAATGGAACAGGCGCGCAGGAAATTTCCCGCTTTCTTAAAACGAAGAACACGGTGATGCCGCCGAAAGACGCGCTGAAAGCGAAGGCTACTGGATATATCTTTTCGGACGGCGACCCGAAGAACATGGAAGCGAATCTGGACATACTTGACAAGGCAGACGTTCCTGTTCTGGGCATAGGTGCCGGCGGGCTGTTTATCGGCGCCGCGTACGAGGCGGAAGTGAAGCCAATAAAACTGCCGAAGACCGACACGCTCATGATAAAAAAACCGTGCCCGCTGACGCTTGACATGAAGAAGACCATTGCCGTGGCTGCGTCCTGCTCTTACGGTTTCTCATCCGTGCCGGAAAACTTTAATGTCATCGCCTCCTCCCACGCTAATCCGTTTGCGATGCTACAGGAAGCGGAAAATCCCTTCTTTGCCGTCTGCTTCAATCCCGAGCTGGGAATGGAAGGGCGCATGATACTGGGCAATTTTGAAAAGTTCGTGGAAGTCTGGAAGGAGTATCATAAATGATTTCTGTAAACGTGCGGGTCAAAAAGTGCAAAAAATCCGACCTGCCCGAATGCCTGCCTATATTTATCAAGGAGTTCTCCGAAAATCCCTACAATGAAAAATGGAATAAAAAGCTGGCGCTGAAAAAACTGGAGGAGCATTTCAGCGGAAAGAACAAATACTGTTTCGTAGCGAAGGAAAACGAAAAACTCATCGGTTTCGCATTCGCCAGAACCTTCCAGTGGCATGACGGAAGAAACGGTTTTATAGAAGAGATTGTGGTTGAAAAACATTACCAGGGAAAGGGAATAGGAACGAAGCTTTACGCAAAAGCTGAAAGCGGAATGAAAAAGAAGGAAAACATAAGAAGAGTCTGGCTCATAACCGAACCGTCGTCGAGGGCATGGAAATTCCACGAAAGGAACAACTTCAAAAAAACTCCCTGGATTCTGGCTAACAAGAAGATGTAAACTGCCCGCTGGTGAAGGCCGCACGATGCTACATGACAGCTTCGCTGTCCAGTTCCTTCGCGTCCTAGGGGCGGGCGTTAGTAAAGGGATGGAAAAGGACTTTTCGTCGGTGAATTTCGACGGTGCGGGTTCGTCTTCGGCTTTATGACGAGGAATTCTACGAATTCCTCGTATACCCAAAGATTTTCTATGGAAAGTCTTTGTTGTACTTATGTAGCGTTCCGTTACGAAGCGCGATGCGACAATGACGGTTAGTGCCCTACTAAATACAGGTGGCTTTCGTTATGCGGATTGTAAAGACTGGAAAGGACTTTCAACGCACGATTCACTTTTTGGTGCGAGGGGGTTTCATTTTTCGGCTTTTTACTTATGTGTTACTTTGCACGTCACGAATAAGTTAGCACTCAATGCCGTATTGCTCCGCCAGCGCGAAAGGAAAGAAAATAGCGTAAACCGGAACATACATAGCTAAAGCATAAGGCTTTGAACGATGCACTGCTCTATCTGACCAAAAACCGTGCGTTGCTTCGTGAGCACGTTTCAGCTTTAGCGGAATTTCTTTCGGCATAAATCATCCCGTATAAATCGCGTCTTCCTCAAGCTTCTGCGACTTCTTTTTCTGCATGATTGCATTGTAAAACTTGTTCATGTCTTCCGTCACGGAAGGCTTCAGCTCTTTCGCCGCAAAGTCGAAGTCCTTCTTCATCACTTCTTTCGACTCCAGATTTTCCCGTAGTGCGTGCATTCCTGCTTCGCGGATGAGCGCTTCCAAGTCCGCGCCGGAAAGCCCTTCCGTTTCTTTCACGAGCTTCTCTAGTGAAATGTCCTTCGCCAGCGGCATTCCTTTCGTATGGACCTTCAATATCTGTAGCCGCGCTTTTTCATCCGGCGTCGGCACGAGTATCTGTCTATCGAACCGCCCCGGTCTTAGTAATGCAGGATCGACTATATCCGGACGGTTAGTCGCCGCTATGACAACTACCTCATGCAAATCCTCTATTCCCGATATCTCCGTCAGAAGCTGTGAAACAGCGCGCTCTGTCACTTGCGAATCCCTGTTCACGCCTCTGCGCGGCACAAGAGAATCTATTTCGTCAAAGAATATCACACTAGGCGCGACCTGCTTGGCACGGCGGAACACATCGCGTATATGCCTTTCCGATTCGCCCACCCACATTGACAGAAGTTCCGGGCCTTTGATGGAAATAAAGTTGGCGCCGCTCTCGTTGGCCACGGCTTTGGCAAGAAGCGTCTTCCCGCATCCAGGCGGCCCATAGAGCAGTATGCCGGCCGGCGGCCTGATTCCCAAACGCTTGAATGAAGTGGGATGCTTAAGCGGCCATTCCACTGCTTCCATCAGTGACTGCTTGACTTCGTCAAGACCGCCTATGTCCGTCCACTTCACTACTGGCACTTCTATCAGCACTTCCCGCATTGCGGAAGGCCCTACCATCTTCATTGCGTAGGAGAAATCTTCCTCCGTCACTATTAGCCTCTTGATTATCTCCGGGTCTATAGGCTTGTCTTCCTTCACCGAGGTTATATCCGGCAGCACGCGCCTCAGCGCATGCATAGCCGCTTCCTTGCAAAGAGCCTCGATATCCGCGCCGACGTAGCCGTGCGTTATATCTGCGATCCCTTTCAGGTTCACATTCTTGGCAATCGGCATTCCTCTCGTATGAATCTGCATTATTTCGTTTCTTCCGTCCTTGTTCGGAATCCCTATCTCTATTTCCCTGTCAAAGCGCCCCGGCCTTCTCAAAGCCTGGTCTATTGCGTTGGGTATGTTCGTCGCGCCTATTACTATTATTTTGCCGCGGGATTTCAGACCGTCCATAAGAGTAAGCATCTGCGAGACGACTCGTTTTTCCACATCTCCCCTCACTTCCTCGCGCTTCGGCGCTATGGCGTCTATTTCATCTATGAATATTATTGAGGGCGCATTCTTCTCCGCCTGCTCAAAGACTTTGCGCAGATTCTCTTCCGACTCGCCGTAGAATTTGCTCATAACCTCCGGCCCGTTGATGACGAAAAACTTGGCGCCGCTCTCGTTGGCCACGGCTTTGGCAAGAAGCGTCTTTCCTGTGCCGGGCGGACCATGAAGCAGAATTCCCTTTGGCGGATCGATTCCCAGCCTGTCGAAAAGCTCCGGATGCTTGAGCGGAAGCTCTATCATCTCCCTGACCTTCTTCACTTCCTCGTGCAAGCCGCCCAAGTCTTCATAAGTGACTTCCGGTATTTTTCCTTCCTCCATGGGCGCAGTCGCTTGCGGCAGAAGCTCAACGTCCGTCGCCCTCGTTATCCGCACTATTCCTTTCGGCTCCGTGCTTACGACAACGAACTTTTCGTCGCCGAACGGCGTGAACATAAAATCACCAAAATCCATTCCGAAGAACTGCTCAAAGAGCGAGTTCTGCGCGCGCCTGTCCTGCACCACGGGATTGGGTATTATTATGTCACCCGTCATCACAGGCCTTACGAGAAGATTCTGCTTCAGCAGGTTGCCGCCCATATGAATTATTATTCCCTTGCGCGCCGGAGCGATAGTGACGCTTTTGGCTTCCTTCGCGTCCGCTTTGCGTATCTTGACCGACTCGCCTATTCCGGCGGCGCAATTCCTTCTCTCCAGCCCGTCCATCCTCATGATGTCCAGTCCCACGTCTGCCGGATACGCGCGGACGGCTATGGCTCCTGTCTTTCTCTTGCCTTCCACTTCGACTATGTCGCCCTCGTTTATTCCAAGCGTTCTTATGTCTTTGGACGACAGGCGTATGATTCCCCTGCCGAAATCCGCCCGCTCCGTAAGCTCGCCAACATTAAGAGTGACTTCTTCCATACTCAATCATTCCCTCCGTGATTTATAAATAGCACGGACACTGTATATTTTATCGCACCGCATGTCCGTACTATACGTGAGAGGCAATGATGTTTCATTGCCTCTCACCATATCTTCTCCCGCCCTTCGCCATGAACTCCATCATTTCATAATCAACCTTGCCCTGCCACTCGTCAAAAAATCGCTCCATCAGCCGCATATGCTCCCGCGCCACGAGGAAAACGGAGTCTGCTATTTTCTCGTGCGGCACCGTGTCCAGCAGTCCCTCGCGCCGATACTCGTAGCGCTTGCCGTTATGTGGCACTACCTGCGTCCATCCGTGCAGTTTTCGGAAAAACGCAGTTCTCTCGTAATCCGACTCAAACCGAGCGACGTTCGTGTGAAACGTTATCACGACCACTTCCCGCCCCTTCATCAGCTCTATGCGCATATTAGTATATCGTATATCCTAAAAGTATTTAAACATTAGGATGATGGAGATACTAAAAACATACGATAGAAAGACTAAATCATTATTTTGGCAGAATCGGAATTATGGCGAAACGAGTGAAGTTTTCTTCGTTCTTGTAATCCAATTACTCCATGCGTCAAGACGCCAGACGAAATTTTCGTGTGAGACTACCTTATCATAATATCCGTTCAAAAACATTTCTCGCGCGGAGCTCTCGCCGAAAGCCTTAATTACTTCTCCCCAGATTATTTCTGCATATGGATTCAATTCAAACGTCTTCATCGGCCTGTCATAGATTGCATCAGCATAAAACATGCATGCTGCCTCGTCCGCAAGACGTTTATGAACATCTGATTCGATTTCTGGTTCTTTGAAGCCCTTTTCCATTCTCCAGTACTGCGGGAATAAATGACCTACTTCATGGTGCAACGCCAACATGGTATGTCCGCCATAGAAAGACTTGAAAATTGCGGCTAACCTGTCTCTTGGAACTTTGGACCATCCATGCGACAGAAATGCTTCAGAAAAAGTCTTCAAGGTATCAGTAGGGTCTGACACGGGGAAGGGCGATACATAAATGGCCGATTTCGGCGGCTACCCGGAGTTTTCATCTCCCCTATTGAAGTCGCACATCGCCAACGGGTAATCACACGTCCCATCGGAGCGGCCGCCTACAGACAATCTTTGATATTTGCCGCCACCAAGTACATAAACATCCGTATTGCCAGCCAGTGCCGTTACTGTAGCTGTAGCGACATCTTCAGGAACATTGAGATGTCTTGCATAGTTTGCTCCTATGTATGCTATTTCTTCCGTTAGATGAAGCCCCCATAACTTGTCTATTTTTCTAAAATCAGCTTGAGTCGCTAAAACCATATTAATCACTATCCTAAAAACATTTAAGATGTCGTTCGGTGGGCAATATACTCGCATTTCACAGTATCCCGAGCAGCTTGACTTCCTTCAGTTCCTTTTCTTTTATCTCAAACTCGACGCTCTTGCCTTCTGCGATTGAGCGGTGCTTGCGCACGATGGCGATGCGATGACCTGATGCTTCGGTCTTCTTCAGTTCTATCAGCGCCCTAGACCAGTACTTTGATATCGTCCGCGACGTTAATTCGACTCTCTCGGTGTTGCCGTCGCGCATGCTGTAAACCTGGTTGGTTATTATCACCGGTATTTTCATCGTCCTCGCTATCTTTGAGAGGACAGAGTATTGCGTCGCTAACTGACGGTTGACTAAATGAAAATTGTCATCACTTAGCTCCAAACGATAGAGCGTGACCATAGAATCAACTATTATGAGTCCTGCGCCTTCCGCGCTCTTCTCCAAACGCTGTATCTCTGCATGCTGCTGCTTCCACGACGTGGGCTCGACAAAGAGTATGCTCTTCAGTATCTCATCGTTCCCGCCCAGCTGCGCAAAGCGCTCTGCTGAAAAAGAGCCTTCCGTATCCACGTATATGACACGCTTGCCCGCTTTCACTGCGGCAATGGCCGAACATATCGCCACGTTCGTCTTCCCGGAGCCCGCGGGTCCGTAGAAATTCGTTATGGCGTCATCCTCCACCCCGCCGGACAGGATTTTGTCTATAGGCGTGTTTGTCGCAATCCTCATAGTTAAGCTATCCGTGGAAAGGTTAAGAATCCACTTAAAAAGATGCTGGTATATTTCTCTTTCTATGCGCGAATACATGAACGCATTCATAATACTGGGCGCGATTGCTCTGCTTATCGGAATGTCCATACTGATAAGCGGATTCTTTTTGCTGTTGCTCACTTAGCCTTCAGCATCTCGGCGATTATCGCCATCCGCATGGGCACGCCGTTGGCGGCCTGTTTGAAATACGCCGCTCTCGAATCAGAATCTATCCGCGGATCCATGTTCCCCACGCGGGGCAGAGGATCCATGAGTATGCAGTTCTCGGGCATGATTTCCACTACGCCGCCGTCTATCATGTAACTGCTGGCAGTTTCGCCCTTTAGGCGCTCTTTCTGGATTCTGTTGCAGTACACCACGTCGGGCGACAGTTCTTCTATCATCCCGCGCAAGCTGGAAACGGGCGACACCTTTTTCACAAGCTTTTCTATGTCACCCGAGATGCCCGAATCCCCTATATGCACGCCATACATGGCATTGTTGCGGAATTTGGACAATATTTTTATCAGAGAACGTATAGTTCTCGAATGCCTCATATCTCCTACAAATAAAACTTTCAGATCATCAAGCCGCCCGACGTTTTCCTTTATCGTAAACGCGTCAAGCAGCATCTGACTTGGATGCTCGTTGCCTCCGTCGCCGGCATTTATCACCGGAATGCCCGCTATGTCTGCATATTCCTGCGTCTTGCCTTCTTCGCTATCTCTTATTACCGCGATGTCTGCATAGCTTGAGAGTATCCTTATAGTGTCATTTTTTGTCTCGCCCTTTTCCCTGGAAGAGCCAGCATCCTTGTGACTTATAACGTTGCCGCCGAGTCGGTACATCGCCGCCTGGAAACTTTTCTCGGTCCTCGTCGACGGCTCGAAAAATATGTTTGCCAGTATTTTGCCGTTACAAAGCCTTTCCGTCTTTTGCTTGAACCGCGCTGCGCGAGAAATTATTTCTTCCACGTCAGCACGGGAGAATTGCGACGCAGAAAGCAGGGTTTTCCTGTCCCACATGGCTATGACTTCGCGGGAAGCTTCAAATAGCCTTCACTTGTATACCCGAACCGTCCAGCGCCTTGGAAAATACGTCACTGCTTCCCATAGTAGGCACGACCACTTTCGGCTTCAGCAACGCCGCCGAGCCGGGTTCCGGCAGGAACGCCACGTCTATTCCCTGTTTTATGAGCGGAACGGAATTCGTGTCCGGGATGAAATACAGTGTTCTGTTTCCGGCGGATATGTAATAGCCATTGCCCTTGTCACCCTCCCCCCTTTCCACGGGAACCGAGCTTACCTTCACTATCCCGTTGCCGAAGGACAGGTATTCTGCCTGCCCCATGGAGTAAATACGTCCCTGCATGCTTCTGACGCACTCGTACGTGCCGACTATGGTCGTGTTCTCGTCCGTTATCCTCAACATACTTTCACGATCGCAGTCGTCATAGCTCAAGAATATGTAGTCTGCTACGGGAGCGCCCGCCGGGATGCCGGAAGGCTCAAGATAGATATTTGTGCCATTTACAGCAATGGAAAAGGAATCGCCTACGCGTGACACGCTTATTCCGTCATGAACAAAGCCCTGCTGGACGCACCCCGCAAAAAACAATATCGCTAGGAGCAAAAAAACATTTTTCATTTATGCCCCTCCTTCTTCTTATGCATCGATAATGCCCTCTGGCTCTTGAAGTTCTTCTCACACGTGCATCTGAGCTTCTCCGCCTCTTTCGAAGCGGCAATGCTCTCCTGCTTCGCTTGTTTCAGGCGGCTTTTGTCCAACCAGTCCTTCTTGGTCACGCAGTTCATGTCTAGGCACATCCTGAAAGGGCGTCGTCCTTGGGTATATACTTGTATTATCGGAGTCTTGCATTCGCCGCACTCTTTGCCTGTGCTTACTATAGTGCCCTCACGCGGCAACGGGAAGCCCGTCCTGCATCCCTTTTTGTAACCGGAGCATCCGACGAAGCGCTTGCCCGTGCGCCATAGCTTGTGGACTTTCAACGTGCCGCCGCACTGCTTGCACGTCCCGAGTATTGATTGCCTATCCTGCGTCGCTATCACGGCCTTCGTCAACTCGTCGCCTATTTTCTCTTCCTTTTTCTTGAAAGACGCCGAAAGTTTTTCCAGCTCCTTCCGCGCCTCGCTGAGTACGGTCTCTCTCTTTTCCCTGCCCAGCTCTATCCCTTCCGTCATCTCCTCAAACTTTTTCGTGAGCTTCTCCGAAACTACATCAGGCACGTTTTTCTCCAGTATATCCGCCAACTGTTGCCCAAGCTCCGTGACTTCTATGCTCTTGCCGATAAGATAGCCGCGGTTATATAATATTTGTAGAATCTGTGCACGCGTGGCTTTTGTCCCGAGGCTCTTCTCTTCCATCTCCTTCAAGACAGAACCTTGCGAATATCGCGCCGGCGGTTGCGTCTCTTTGGCGAGGCTTTCAGCTTTCACAACGGTTAGCGCGTCGCCCTTACTCATTTCCGGCAGCGCCGTGTCTTCGCGTTGCGCGTATTTTCCGTATATGGCGAG
>DATDXW010000003.1:0-3046 GCA_035289125.1 archaeon
CATGGTCGCAGTGGAAGGCAGGTACAGGATAGTGGTGGAATACTGAAGGATAGTGATGAGTATCAGGAAGGCATTGATAGCTGGCATAGGAATCGTGTTTGCTCTTGCTGCAGCTGCGCTTTTTGTCGGCGAGCCGACGGGAAAGGTCACTTATCTGGAAGAGCTGGGCATGGTGGCGATAGAGGCGGGGAAGATAATTACAATGAATTTGTGAAAATGCGTTGTTTATGAGCATTTGTTTATTGGTATATTCATGCCGCCGCTGACTATAGAAGCTTTCTACGGAAATGGTTGGGGTAATCACGGAACCTGCGAACCAGGAGGATATGGGAGGCTGATAGGCTATAAGTTTGGAGGAGGCACGAACGATTATTTATTCCGGTGCGTGGATGGTTCACGTTCAATCGTGGAGTGCTTTGAAGGCGGTTCCTACGAAATCGTAGAACATGGGAATATAGTTGCCCAGAAAGAACATAGCAGTATTCGTGAGCTTCGCAAAGGAGACGAACCTTACGAAGTGATTATAAGAAGCCCGGAAAGCCCGGTCGGCAGGCGCGTGCGCTTCACGCACGTTTGACGTCAAGCCTCGTCCTGCACGAACGGCTCGCCGGTCTTGAGGCAGCGCTCGGCTCGCGCCAGCTCGTGGCCGATGTAAGCGGCGTGGTCAAACTTGGAAAAAAGATTCTCGTGCACTATCTGGCGGTAAAGCTTCTGGACTTTCCTGCCGCGGAAGACATAGCCGCTTTTCCGCCCGTCCTTGAGATGGTGCTGGACGATTATCTCGCCGCCTTCCACGGAGACTACAAAATAGCCGTTTTCGTCTTCCTCAAAGCCTGTTATTTTTCCCGTATAATTGTCGTGTACCACGTCTTCCGCCTTTCTCCAGCTTTGCTCGTAGATGTGCGCAGAATTGGAAAATATGATGAGATGCCCGGTTTCCTTCCCTATGCTTTCGGCAACGTGCTTCTGGAGCATTCTAAGCGCGTACGCGTTGGGAAGCCATGCGCCGAAAATGTCATGAGAGCGGAAAACGCACGTCTGGTAAAGCCTGCCGCCCTTTATGTTCCATATGATTTGCGTCAGGCACGGCGGGTTTTCACTCGAGCTGTCACGCGCGACATCCCACGTTACCGCCGTGGCGCGCCTCGTGTGCGGCGCACTCTTCAGCTTGGCAATGGCGGTTTCTATCTGATTACCATGGAGTGAGAAGAGACGTTCGCCGTACGTGTATTCCACGCCTTCCGGCTTTTGCGGGGAAAATATTGTTTTGTAATACCGTTCTGCGTCATTGCTATCCAGAAACTTGCTTCCGGTTTCGTCGCTTTCCAGCACCGCCACTATTCCTATGACCTCCTTCGTCCTCATCCTATAATCGCTTTCCTTGACTTCGCCGAATTTCAGCACTATGTCCACCGCCTTCAGCCACGCGTCACCGAGCGTCCCGGAAGAAATGCGGAAAACGGGCTCGCGTGACGACAGCGGAAAGGAAGACGTCTCAAGCTCTTTTATGACCAGCGGCTGCATGAAGGCCGGGCCATCCGATGCGGAATTTATCTCGCTGAGAATGGAGCTTTCTTTGCCGCGCATGTCCACGACTTTCACGCTGCTCCTGAATTTCTCCAGTGCTTCCATCGGGACGTTGCTGTCTACGTAGCCGGGCGAGCCAATTATTTTCCGTTCCTGCCCTTCCACGCCGTTCTTTGAAAAATTAATCAGGGCTTCGCCGCTCTTCATCAAGTCCGCCCCGCAGACGATTACGCGGCGGATGTCAGGTTTCGCCAGTATGTTTTTTATCATTGGATTTATTCCCTGAACAGTGTAAAGGCTGCCGCAAACTGCGTAGGAGTCGTCCGGTAGCGCGTTGTGGATTATCTCCTTCTTCGTCCAGAGCGTGCAAATGCCCACGCGCCCGCCGCCGAGCTTGAGGCTTTCCCTGCAGAAAACGGGCCATTCCATGCCCATAGAAGTGTAGCAGAATATTTAATTCTGTCACGATATCGTTTTCAGCATGTCGGCCCTGCTCACAAGACCCACGATTTCGCCTTTTTTCGCAACGAGCACGCATGGTAAATATTCAAGGAGGCGCGACAGCATGGCCGCGTCTGTGCTGGCGCTTACTATAGGCGGCGCCTCGGACATGGTGCCATGAACGGAAAGCGCGGAAACGTTCTTCCCCACTACGGACGCGATTTCGCGCTCGCTTATTACACCCACTACTTTGTCGCCTTCCGTCACGGGCAGCTGGGAAATACCTTTCTTTTTCATCAGCGAAGCCGCCCGCGCGAGCGTTTCGCCGCTGCCGATAAAAATCACCTTGCGCGTCATTATTTCCCGCGCGGTGAAGCTTGAGCGGTGCTTGGCGCTTTCCAGTGCCGAGAATATTCTTTTGGCGTTTGAATAGGAAGGGTCCACGATGCCGCGCTCTATCCGCGCTATCATGGACTGGCTCACGCCGCCCGCCTTCGCGAGTTCGGCCTGCGTCATCCGCAGCGCTTCACGGGCTTTCCTAACGTCCCTTATTTCCATATGACTGCTCCTTATGCATATATGCATCATATATCCTATAAAGTATTAATATTTCGGCGAATATGAGGATTGCATGGCAAAGTATTTTTTCACGTCCGAGTCGGTGACGGAAGGCCACCCGGACAAAATCTGCGACCAGATATCCGATGCCGTCGTGGACGAGGCGCTGCGGCAGGACCCGGAGAGCCGCGTGGGGATAGAGACCGGCGCCAAGAACGGCGGAGTCATGGTTTTCGGGGAGATGACGACGCGCGGCTACGTGGACGTTCCGCGCATTGCGCGGGAGGTCCTGAAGGACATCGGCTACACGAAGTCCGAGTATGGCATAGAATGGGAAACCTGCTCGGTGTGGACGCAGATAACCGAGCAGTCTCCGGACATCGCGCAAGGAATTGATGTTGCGGAGAAAAAAGAACAGGGCGCCGGAGACCAGGGGATGATGTTCGGCTTTGCCTGCCGGGAAACGGAAGAGCTGATGCCGCTGCCGATAACGCTGGCGCACAGGCTGACGATGCGGCTC
>DATDXW010000004.1:0-9573 GCA_035289125.1 archaeon
ATTTTACACCATTCTCACTTAGCTCTTTTTTAGAAACATTTCGACTTGTTTAGAAACGATACTCCCTTTTTCACTACATCTTTTATACTTATCATAGGTATCTTCGTCTAAACTCAAAGCTACTGTTCTCCTCATATAAACACATACAATGATATATATAAAAAATAACCGTCCGTCTCGCAGACTGGAAAAACGGATGATTGCCGTCTTTTCTCACTCTTTCACAACAGTCTCGGGAATAAGTTCAGTTCTTCTGACTTCCACCGCGCTCACCGGCGAAATTTTCTTGCATTCCTGCCGTATCTTCTGCGGGAATTCACCGGAGAATATCATCGTCGCTATCTGGTCCAGCGTGTTTTCCTTCACTATCGCGTCCACCGTCTCTTTCATCTTTTTCCGCACCGCGCTCTTCACGGACGCTCCGCCTTTCGTCCTTATTATCGCAACCGTCTTCACACGCAGCTTTGCGCCGTCCTTTGTCTTGCAATCCTGGATAGCATCAACCTTTTTCGCTCTTCGCTGAACCATACGATAAAGCCGCTCGCGCATTATCTCATGCCCTACGAACGCTGTAAGTGCTTTGTCGCCGTTCACACTCTCAACGCGCAGATTAGCCCGCAGATAATACTTGCTGAAGTCTCCGGAAAGCTCGGCAAAGCTCACGCCGACCTTCCTGCCTACGAGAGCTTTCACGTCCGAGGCAGGCGTCTCGCCGATGACCTTACTGCCGAAAAGCTTCGGAGAAATTATCTCGTACCACTGCTTTTTGACTGCCATTATTTCACCTTCTTTAATTAATGGGAAGTCTTAAAAAGGTTAAAAGTCCACTGCTTATCTACAAAGAATTTTTAGAAAATTCTTTGAGAGCTTTGGTTATTTACAGCAAAGCAGTGGATTTGCACATCGAATTTTCTGGAATTCGACGTTTAAGATGATGATTTACTTAAGATTGTCATGACGCACAGGCATAACGGTCCTTACTTGCCCATCACGCTGTCATTTTTATAATCCCGTTCATATCTATACTTATGGACTATTCCCGCCTTGCCCGTCTTTACGAAGAGCTTGAATCCACTGCAAAAAGGCTGAGGAAAACCGAGATTCTCGGGAAATTTTACTCTTTCACGGACAGGAAAGAGCTCTACGATGTCGTATTGCTGTCCATGGGGCAGGTATTCCCATCCGAGCAGGAGAATCTCGGCATCGCGTCGGAAATGATGCGGAAGATAATACAGAAGGTGTCCGGCGTCAGTGGAAAAGACGTTACAGACGCTTTCAATTCCACGGGTGATTTGGGGATTGCAGCAGAGGCGCTGCTGAAAAAAAGAAAACAGCACACGCTGCTTGCGCGCAAGCTCTCCCACGCCAATGTCATGGAAAACCTGCGGGCGCTTCCTTATGTTGAAGGCAAAGGCTCGCAGGAAAAGAAAATGAGAATCGTAGCCGAGCTTCTTTCCTCCGCCACGCCCGTTGAGGCGAGATACGTAGTCCGCACCGTGCTGGGAGAGATGCGCATAGGCGTTGCTGCCGGCATCGTCAGGGACGCGCTCGCCCGGTCGTTCTCCCGCGAGAAAAGCGTAGTCGAAAGACTTTTCGACGTTACAGGTGATTTCGGCCATGTCGCCACGCTTCTCGCCGAAGGCAAGACCGAGGCGTCCATAGAACTTTTCAATCCCATCCGTGTCATGCTCGCCGATCGCGCTAAAAATTTGACGGAAGCGTTGGACAAGTTCAAAGACGTGGCTATCGAAATTAAATACGATGGCTTTCGCGTCCAGATTCACAAAAACGACGCAGACGTGAAAATTTATTCGCGCCGCATGGAAGACGTGACGAAGCAATTCCCCGATATGGAAAGATGGTCACGGGAATGCCTGCGCGCGCAACGATGTATCATCGAAGGCGAAGTCATCGCCGTGGACAAAACCGGAAAGTCTCTGCCGTTTCAGCTGCTTTCGCGCCGCATCCAGAGGAAGCACGACATAGACAAAATGGTCCGGCAAATACCCATCGTCGTGCGACTTTTTGAATTATTATACATAGACGGGGAAACGCTGATGCGGCGCCCCCTCCGCGAGCGATGGGCGAAGCTCAAGTCCTGCGTGAAGGAATCCACGAACATGCGAATGGCCGAGCATATAGAGACGCGCGATTTCACCAAAGCCGACGCTTTCTACAAAAGCGCGCTTCGCGCGGGGCAGGAAGGGGCAATGGTGAAGAACCTGGATGCCCCCTACCAGCCGGGCAAGCGCGTCGGATACTGGCTGAAAGTGAAGGAGATAATGGAGACGCTAGATTGCGTAGTGACGGGTGCGACGCGCGGCGAAGGGAAGCGCGGGAAGTGGTTCAGTTCTTTCCTTCTTTGCGTGCGTGGCAAGAACGGATTCATAGAAATAGGCAGGATGGGATCAGGCACCAGCGAAGAGGAATTGGAAGAGCTGACAGGAAGGATAGAAAAGTTGATTGTTGAGGATATGGGAAGGAACGTCACCGTGAAACCCAAGATAATCGTGGAAGTCGCATACGAGGAAATACAGCGCTCTCCCACGTATTCCAGTGGCATGGCGCTCCGCTTTCCGCGCCTCGTCCGGATACGCGACGACAAAGGAGAAGCGGACGACCTGAAAAAAGTCTCGCGGCTCTTCCGGATGCAAAAGTGAGTCACAAATCAAAATCCAGATTCTTCAGAGCCCGTCTTAGTTCTGCGGCAGACGAAGCCACGACTGCGCCTTTTGGCCTTCGCATATCCCCGTCCCGCGCTCTGCTCGCCTCTTCCCTGTCCACGTGACCGGTAAACACCACTCCGTTCCAGCCGCACTTTATGCCTTCCTTGACATAAACTGCCTTGTCGTCTATCATCGTTATTTCGTCGTATCCTTTCACTGCATCATACATCTTTTTTTCCGGCTTCACGGCTCCTATCCGGAAAGAAAGGAACTTTTTCAAAGACGGCCCGTAAATCTCCGGATATTTCTTTGTTACGATGCTGTAGACTATTTCCGAAACGTTGGAGAAAATTCCCACGTCATTTGTCTGACTAATACTGTCACGGATACGCAATATCTCTTTTGCGGGCATACCTAAGCTCAATTCAAGAAGTTCTTTCCCTTCGCTGAGAGAAAGATTCACGTCAAAAATGCGGTTTAATTTTTCCACATATTGCAGCGGCCCAACGCTTCCGTCGCCGGAAAGCCTGTCCAGATTCGAGAATACGTACCTTCTTCTTATATCGGAACGCGGCAATCCTGAAAGCTTCGCCGCTGCCGAGTAAAACATGGCGTAATTGAGTTTTAACAAAACCCCGCCCACGTCAAAAAGAATTATGCGTCTCACGCGATGAATTGCCTTCAGTAATATATAAACTGCCCGCCACAATGTTGAACGACGACTTCACTCTGAATACGTATGCGAATGTTGTGACGAGAACGGAAATCTGCCATGCTTGCGTGGAGTCCGTTTTGGCTTCTACTTGTTTACCGTTTAGTCAGACGCTAATTTGCGTTTATCTCCCTTCCGCGAGCGCGCCGCTCCGACGGTCTTCGCCTCGTGCAATCTTATTTCACCGTCACGCTCTTTGCCAGATTTCTCGGCTTATCTATCGGCAATCCCTTTTCCTTGGCTATATGATAAGTCAGTAATTGGCCGGCAATGGTTGCCATGATGGAAAAGGAAACCTTGCCTGTGGAATTTATCTCCACGCCGTCTCGCGCATCGTGCGAAAACATTATCACGTTTGCGCCGCGCCCTGCAACTTCCTGGGCAGTGGAAATTATGTCTTTGTCGCCTTTCGGCGCAAGGCATATAACCGGCGTGCCCTGCTCTATTAGAGAAAGCGTGCCGTGCTTGAGTTCACCTGCCATCATCCCTTCCGCATGGATATAGGTTATCTCTTTCAACTTCAATGCTATCTCCCTTGCCACTGGATAAGAGAATCCCTTGCCAAGCACGTATATATCTCGCGCCGAAGACAAAGTCTTTGCGATTTCTTTTATCCTGGCTTCCTGCGCAAACACGCTGTCGAAAACGCTTATCACGCTGTGCATATCCATCTCGTATCCAAGCAGCGACGCGATATACGCCATGGCGAGAACCTGATTCACGAACGTTTTCGTTGCTGCCACGGCGACTTCCTGCCCAGCGCATATATTCACACAAGCCTGCGACATTCTCTGTACCGTGGAATAGGGAACGTTGACGAGCGCCGCGATTTTAACGCCCTCTGCCTTTATGCCGTGCAGCGCCTCTATTACGTCCATGGTCTCGCCGCTCTGGCTCACTGCCACAACGAGCGTGTTTTCGTCTATCAGCGTGAAGTTTCTGAACTCCGACGCGACTATCGCGTGCGCTTCCACGCCGGCGCGGCGGAGGAATTGTATTCCCAGAAGCGAAGCGTGATAGGAACTGCCTGACGCAACGAAAACTATCCGCTTCGCGCTTCTTATCAATGACACGATCCTGTTCACGCTTTCCCGCTGCTCCGTTTCCAGCGAATTCAGCAATCGTACGCTCGCTTCCGGTATCTCCTTTATCTCTTTCATCATGTAATGCTCGTAATTCTTCTTTGTTTCCTCTGCCATCCACTTGAACTGCGTCGTTTGTTTCTCAGCAGGTTCGAGTTTTCCATTGACCTTGTAGAATGTGTAGCCGTCTTCGTCGACAACAGCAAACTCGTCCTCGTTAAAGAATACCGCCTTGTTCGTTCTGTCCGAAAACGCGTAGATATCGCTTGCGATGACGTAGCCGTCCGGCGCGATGCCAAGAACGAGCGGCGAGCCGCGCTTGAACGCATATATCGCATTCTCGCCTTTTTTCATGAGAAGCACGGCATATTCCCCTTCAAACTTTGCAAAGAATTGCGGCACGGCTTCCCTGACGTTCTTTCCTTCAAAGAAGTGTGCTATCAGCTCGCTGTCCGTCTGCGATTTGAAAGCATGCCCTTGATTCTTCATCTCCTCGCGTATTTCAGAAAAATTGCTTATGATCCCGTTGTGAACTATCGCTATGCTTCCGGTGCAATCCGTATGCGGATGCGCATTCATTTCTGTGACGTTGCCATGCGTTGCCCAGCGGGTGTGCGTTATCACCACGTTAACCTGCGCATCTTTCGCCTTCGTTTCGTCTATCTCGCCGACGAACTTCTGTATCCTGCCGTCGTTATCCGCTACGCCGAACGAGTCGTAGCCGCGGTATTCCAGACGCTTGAGAGCTTTGAGCGCGCTTCTCGTGGAGAACGGGCTTTTGGAAATCATGCCGACTATCCCGCACATATCATATCACCTTTCCCATTTTCGAAACGTTCGGCTGCTCTTCCACGTCTCTGACCACGATGGCGCCGGCCGGTATCGCCATGCCCGAGCCTATCTTTTTACCCGGCATCACGGAAACGCGCACGCCCGTTTTCACGTTATCGCCGATTATCGCGCCTAATTTTTTTCGTTTGCTATCCTTGACTTCTCCCTTTACCCGTACTCCTATGTTTTGTTCATTCAACCGCAGGTTCGCCGCGATAAAGCCTGCAGCGAGATTGCAATTTTTTCCTACGACCGAGTCGCCGACGTAAGACATATGCGGTATCTTTGTCCCATTCATTATTACTGAGTTTTTTATTTCAACCGCGTTGCCGACGTGGCAATTGGCGCCTATGGATGAATATTTTCTTATGTAAGCGTTCGGGCCTATCTTCGCGCCTTCGCCGATGGCGACGGGCTCTTCTATCACGACGCCGCTCATTATAACAACGTCTTTTGCTATCAGCGAGCCTCGCTCTTTAAGCAGCCTCTCATTGACCTCCAGAATGTCCCAAGGATGCGTTATTGTCATCCAGCTCTTTGTCTCAATCGCCTTTATCTTGTTCTCCTTCAGCATCGCGCTTATCGCGTCCGTTATCTCATATTCGCCGCGGTCAGATTTCTCTGCTTTCGCGAAACGCCAGAACTCCGGAGTGAATTTATATATGCCCGCATTCACGAAGCCCTCCCCGTCTTCCGCCGGCTTCTCTTTCAGCGACGTAACAAGCCCGTTCTCCACATCGACGACGCCGAAGCCCTTCATAGAAGCCACACGAAACACGCCCATCGCATTGCCTTCAGCCCGCGCTATTTTTATTATGTCTTCCCCGGAAAAGTAACAGTCGCCGTTTATCACCATGAAATCGCCACTGACTGCGCTTTTCGCCGCAAGCACTGCATCCAAGGTGCCCAGCGCCTCTCTCTGTAAAGCCGTCTCTTCGCCCAACGATCTAACATCCTCCTGCTTCTCGCGGCATACCACAAGAACGTCGCCCGCCTTCTTTGCGGGTTCCAGCGTCCATAAAATAAACGGCTTGTTCGCCACGGGTGTCATCACTTTTGAAGTACTGTCCGTGACCGGCTTCAGCCTCTCGCCTTTTCCCGCGGCGAGAAAAATAACTCGCATCCTTTTACATAAAGGATAATGCTTTAAATGCTCATAGTAAGATTTTTACACTAATAGTAAAAAGTAATTTGTAGTGATTGTATGCTGATTGTGAACAGGAAAAGGGGCGCGATGGAAGCGCTAGAGACCGTAGAAGTGGAATCATTGCCACGCTCAAAGCTGGCGATTAGAATTCTGAAGCACCTGACGAAGAAGCCGTCTTACGCCAAGGAAATCGCCCGCGCACTGGGTGAAGAAGAGCAGAAAATTTACTACCACATACGGAATCTGGAGAAGATGAAACTTATCAAAAAGCAAAGCGAAAAAATAATGGGCGGGGCGGTGGCAAAGTATTATAATTTGAGCAAGCCGTCGTTCTTCATGCGCTTCGGCGAGTTCTCCCCTGCATCCATAGTGCCGCACGAACCGGGCTTTCTTTATCCTTTGATAGAAAACGGCAGGCTCAACGCTCGGATAGTTCTGGGCTCTCCCGACCCGCACGGACCCGAAGGCGCCCGTTCGCGCGACGCTTATTATGCCGTGGATTTGGCGCTTTTTCTCGGCTCGCATCTGATGAAAAGCACGCCTTCCGTGATTTTGGACACGGACATAGAGAAAGAAGAAATGAAAGGAAATCTGATAATCGTCGGCGGACCCGTAACTAATCGCGTCACAAAAATGATGAACAGCGCTCTGCCTGTCCACTTCGCGGGCAAGGACGTTTATTCTTCCGTTACGAAGAAGACATATAAGTCCGAAAACGCGGGGATCGTCGTGAAAGCACGAAATCCGTTGAACATAGAAAGCACTATTCTGCTTCTTGCAGGCAGACGCCATGCCGGAACTAAGGCGGCGATAATCGCATTATGCAGGCATTCTTTCGCACAAGAGAATCATGCAGTCGTGGAAGGCATTGATACTGACGGGGATGGAATAGTAGACGATGTTAGAATTCTGGAATAGCCACTAATCCAACAAGCCTTTACCATATAAATTTCCAAGAAGGTAGAGATTTTCTATCTGTCCCGATAAAAGTCCGTCGGGGAGATGATGTGCGTTTTCCTTCACGTATGCTTTTCTTAGCCTTTGAAGTGTAGTTTGTTGTCCAGGCGTCAATGACTTTACATCCAACATCATCCGGGCATACGCAAGCGCATCAGACATATCATGCATGAGCGAATTCCGGTAATCAGATGACACGCGCAATTCCATACGTCGGGCAAACAAAATAATACTGTCATGATCTACGCGTTCGCCTCGTAACGCTCTTCTGTGCATAACTCCGTAAACTCTATCAGGAAGACTCGTATGATACCCATCGCGCAAAGTGTGATACATAAAGTTATCCACTACGCGCTTTAACGAAGCGTCAACAGGAATGGGTGGCATAGCAAAATCAACTCTCCTCTTCCTTGGATTTCTTCTCGACTTCTTCTTCGATATTAAGAGCCTCGGCCATTTCCTTGTACCTGTTGCGGATTGTGACCTCGGTGACGCCGACAACGTCTGCGACTTCGCGCTGGGTTTTTCTTTCTCCTTCCAGCACGGAAGCGATGTAGATAGCAGCAGCCGCGCAGCCCGTAGGGCCCTTGCCGGAGATGACGTCTTTTTCCTTCGCTGCCTTCAGTATCCTAATCGCGTGCATCTGCGTTTTATCTGAGAGTTTCAGCATTGAAGAGAATCGCGGTATGTAAGCATCTGCCTTAGCCGGCAGTATCCTTATATCCAGCTTCCTTGATATGTAACGGTACGTTCTCCCCAGCTCGCGCTTGCCTATGCCCGACGCCTGAGATATCTCCGTGAGCGTCCTCGGGGTGTGATATTCGCGCGACAATGAATAAACGAGAGCCGCGATTATGCTTTCTATCGAGCGCCCGCGTACCAATCCTTTCTGCAAGGCTTTCTCGTAAAGCTTCGCAACCTCTTCATGAAGCGTCTTCGGCAGTCCAAGATAGGACACAAGACGCTGCAGCTCGCTCATCGCGAAGCTCATGTTCCTGTCCTTGCTCGTAAGCAGACGCTTCTGCCACTTTCTTATCCTGAAAAACTGCCCCCTCTTTTTGGCAGGCACCTTGAAAAGCTCCGTGGAGCCCTTGCCTATCTCCGTCGTCAACCCTTTGTCGTGGCGCTTATGTGTTAGCGGAGCGCCTGTTCTAGCTCTCTTCACCTTTTGCTCGTAGTCAAACGCCCGCCATTCCTGCCCGACGTCTATCATACCTTCCTCCATGACCACGCCGCATTTTGCACACACCTTTTCGGCGCGATCCGAGTCCTTGGAGAAATTCGTTGAGCCACATTCAGGACACTTTGACGCCATTAAATCACCATACTCAATTCAGACTTATTGGAGGTGGTATTATTTCCACTTTATAATCATGGTCATACTTGCTACACCCTTCTCATGATACAATAAAATCGCCATCTCATCATCGTTTTACCAATATTCGTCACTCTTGTGAAGTAACAGTCACTTATCTGTCAAATTGTTAATTCTCACAATAAAGTATTTAAAGATTTTGGTAATTCGCGGGAAAAGGCTTTTTAGCCTGCCGCCAATAAGTTATTATGCCTCTTCCTATCCTGCCTTTCGAAAAAATAGCCAAAAACGCCGGCGCCAAGCGCATAGGGAAAGACGCCGTGGAAGAGCTACGAGACGTAATAGAGGAATACGGCTTCTCGCTCGCCCAAAAAGCTGTCAAATTAAGCGAGCACGCCGGGCGGCGCACCGTGAAAGAAAAAGACATAGAGCTCGCTTCTAAGGGAATCGTGTAATTATAAATATAATATGGCATCGACTTGCGAAGCGAGGAATAGTCAAATATAATATGGGATACGATTCACGAATGAAATGAGTGAAGGGTATTGGGATACGATTCACGAATGAAATGAGTGAAGGGTATTGGCATTGACTTTTTGCCACGCAAAAAGGGGATGCTTTTAAAGCAATACAGAAAAAGTGAGATGAATATGGCATCGACTTGCGAAGCGAGAGTAGAAAGTATAATATGGGATACGACTTGCGAACGAAGTGAGCGAGGGAAGGCAAGGATAATATGGGATACGACTTGCGAAGCGAGGGGTATTGGGATACGACTCACGAACGAAGTGAGTGAGGGGTATTATGAAGGGAATTATGCAGGAAGTGTTGCTGGTGGCGATTGTGGTCACTTCGACGCTTGT
>DATDXW010000005.1:0-2695 GCA_035289125.1 archaeon
CGGCTTGCGAGAATGGAAGGCGTTATGGCGGCGCCGATGGGCGGGGCCATGGGCGCGATGCTCGGGGTAATGATACGGTTTTACGATGTTCAGCTGTTCATGCAGTTTTTTTTCGTGACGCTCATTTTCATAATGTACGAAATGACGAAAGCCAACGAGAGCCATTGCAAATGCGCGGTGCCGGCAGGGTTGAAATATTTCGGGCTGATTCTGGGCGTCGCAACTATAGTGTCTACTTTTCTGATGGCATACGGTGTCGGGACACCATCGGGAGGCGTCATAGGTCTTCAGGGCGGTGACGTTCAGGAAATCGCGATGAAGATAGAGTCGTGGGGATACGTGCCGGACAAAATAACAGTGAAGAACAATGTGCCGGTGAAGATAAGCCTTCAGGCGTCGCCGGAAGCGGGATGCACGCGTTCCATAGTTTTCAGGGATTTCGGCGTGAGCAAGACCGTTGCCGCAGGCGGCACGGGCACCATAGAATTCACGCCCACAAAAGTAGGCACCTATCAGTTCAGTTGCGCTATGGGAATGGCGCGCGGCACACTCGTCGTGCAGTAGCCTAATCGTTCCCGACGCTGAGAATCTTGCCGCACTTCGGGCACATGTAGAAAATCTTGCCTGCGCCCAGTCGCATATCCCGGGTCGTCCTTATCCTCGCTTCACAGTACGGGCATATCGGTGCTTCGTCCCTGTACTCTTCCATGGGCATAACTGATTATCAAAGTGAAGGCATAAAAGCGTTGCTGTCGTAATTAGAACATGGCAGAAGAGAAGAAGACCTACATGCCGCAGAGCGGCGCAGGGCTGATACGCTACTATGATGCGGACGAGAAAGGCGCCAAGATATCGCCGTACCTTATCGTCGGCGCGGCAGCGGGATTTTCCGCGTTCGTTGTGATTCTTAATCTTTTGGGATAACGGTAACAAAATGCCGGAATACTCTAAAAAAGCAAAAATGGTCTGCGGAATAGTGGCTGGTGCTATGGCTGTCGGTTTTGGTATAGGTGCGGCTCTTAGCGGATTGGACAGGCATTATATGTTAGCTGCGTCGCAAGCCGTCACAACCGCGGCTGCTACATGGGAGCTTTACGGTATTGCCAGATATGGGGAACTGGACGGTAGAGGATTCTTGACGTCTCATGCCGGGGTAATTCTCACGTTGGTGAATCTAGAAAACTCCATGGATACCGTTCGCCTTACTATGGGGGCACTTGGCAATTCTTCTATCGTGTTTGGCTATTATTCTTGGATGGCAAGACAAAGGCACGGGTAGAAACAATCTTACAGTCGTTTTATTAAATCTCCGTTCTAACTTTTATTCGTGGCAATCCGCATAGGCACAGCCGGCTCGCCTACGGGCAGCAACCTTTCTGGCATGAGCGCGCTGGAAGAAGCAGGGCTTTCCGCCATGGAAGTGCAGTTCGGGCGCGGGGTGCAGATGGGCTCGGCTCTAGCCAAGAAGATAGGCGAAGAGCGGAAGAAGCATGCTGTAACGTTAAGCGTGCACGCGCCTTATTATATAAATATGCTTTCGCAGGATGACGGAAAGCGCGCAGCCAGCAGGGCGCGCATCGTTGAGTCGTGCGAGCGGGCGCGGTGCATGGGGGCATCGCCTGTGGTTTTTCATCCGGGCTATTACGGCGGACTAAGCAACGAAAAAGCTTACGAGGAAATGAAAAAACAGATAAGGCTCGTGCTGGCGGAGATAAAAGGATGGAACGTCGCTATCGCGCCGGAGAACACGGGCAAAGACAAACAATTCGGCTCGGCGGAAGAAGTTGTCGCGCTGTCGCGGGAATTAAAAACGTCTTTCTGCATAGACATAGCGCACCTGCGCGCTAAGCACAGGGGAAACGAAGACGTCAGGAAAACGCTGGACATGCTGCCTTCGGGGCATGTGCACTTTCAGTACTCGGGCGTTGAATGGAACGCCGGCGGGGAGAAGCGGCACGTTCCGATAGACGAAAAGCATTTCACGGCATTTGCGCACGAACTCATAGAAAGGAGAATAGACTGCACGATAATATGCGAGTCGCCTGAAACGCTCGGGGACGCGCTCAAGATGAAGAGGATTTTCGGAAAGCTTGATTCGGCGGCGTTTAAATAAGCTTTTATCATAGTTTTCCAGTGAGATTATGGGGTCGTTTATTGTTGACAGATATCTGAAAGAAAATGGATTTCAAAGACAAAGAGGTTCATACTCCTATACAAAAACGCTTGGTATAGATTTTCCACTCGATCACCCAGTAACCGCAACAGTAACAACTGGTGAAGGAAAAATAATTTATACGGCTTTTGGCAGAGAGCCGTACGGAATAGTCTTCCGCGGGAGATTAAATCCTGATTTTTCACCTGCAGATGAAGAGGCTAAAAAAGCTTTTGATGAAATAAAGAATCCTACTTATAAATGTGTTCCCGTGCCCGCCGGAGTATAATATTTTTCAGAATTACAGACAACTATTGCTTTTACGCAATGCTTGGCGTAGAATCTTCTTTTGGGCATTTTTGCGAAGTTCAGTTCGCCGCGCGGCACGGATATATAATTACCGGTGCTAAACGGGCTTAATAAAATCATTCTTGCATAATTACTACATGAAAATACTTGTCACGGGCGGGGCGGGATTCATCGGCTCGCACCTCGTTAAAGCGCTGCTCCGGAACCATAGCGTGCGCGTGCTGGATGACCTTT
>DATDXW010000006.1:0-5418 GCA_035289125.1 archaeon
ATAATTATGAGACACGATTTACTTTCGGACGTGCTGTACGTCATAAACAATGCAGAGAATATCGGCAGGAAGACGGTTACCGTCCCCGCCTCAAAGCTCGTCAAGGACGTGCTTATGGTAGTGCAGAGAGCCGGCTACATCGGCTCTTTTGAATTTGCCGATGACCGCAAGGCTGGCAAGTTCAACATAGAACTCGTGGGCAAAATAAACACCACACGGGCCGTGCGTCCCAGATTCCCGATAAGAAAAAACGAATATGAGAAATGGGCAACGCGGTATCTGCCTGCCAAGAGCTTCGGGCTCCTGATAGTGTCAACATCGAAAGGAGTAATGAGCCAGAAAGAAGCGGAGGAACTGGGCGTCGGCGGAAGACTGCTTGGTTTCGTTTACTAGGTGATAATAATGGAAAAGTCAACACAGATTCCAAAGGGCGTGGACGTTCACGTGCACGGCATGCACGTAAGGGTCAAGGGCGCCCACGGCGAGCTGCAGCGGGATTTTGACGACGCAAGATTCAACACAAAAGTCAAAATAGAAAGGGACAACGAAAAGGTTCGTGTATCAAGTTCGGACGAAAACAAGAAAATAAAAGCCATTGTAGGGACGATAAACGCGCACGTAAAAAATATGATGATCGGTGTAAGCAACGGGTACAAATATGAAATGAAAGTACTCTACACGCACTTTCCGATAAGCGTAGCACAGAGCGGAAGCGAACTGCAGATAAAGAACTTTTTCGGCGAAAAAAGCACGCGCACCGCGAAGATAGTAGGTAATGTTGAAGTCAAGATAGACAAGGAAACACTAACACTGACAGGGAATAACGTCGAAGAAGTTGGCCAGACTGCGGGCAATATAGAGCGCGCATGCAAGCTGGACAAGCGCGACCGCAGGATATTCCAGGACGGCATTTATCTTTCAGAACGCAAGCTGAAGTCAGGGGAGCATGTTTGATATGAAAAAAATACTTATAGTAGACAAAAATGAGCGCACTTTAAATGTTGCTGCCGCATTCTTGCGCGAATATTCAGACATGGAAGTGTACACAGAGATGACGCCAGGAAACGCCTTTGCAACATATAATCGACACACGCCGGAGGTTGTTGCTCTTGATGTGGATACCGACGGCTTCAGAGTGGCCGCAGATCTAAGAGATCGTGATCCAAGCCCACGTGTGATACTCATGAGTAATATGGATATGCCTGAGAATCATTGGAGAGGCGTTGCTGATGCATTTTACTACAGCCGCACCAGTATGAACAACCTTCTTGGTATTGCAAGGAGTTTATAATCATGTCAAAGCAATTCAAATCGCAGGATTATTTCCGATACAAAAAACTCGGGAAAAGATGGCGCAAACCAGTCGGCTGGCAGAGCAAGCTCCGCCTTAATGTCGGCGGCGCAGGTCGAAAAGTAAGGATAGGCTACGGGACCGCAGGCAAGATGCGGCCGACACTTGTCCGTAACATGGCAGATCTCGACCGCGACTGCAGGTACGGCATAATAATAGCATCGGCCGTGGGCTCAAAGAAAGCCTCGCTGATAGCAGCTGCGGCAAAGGAACGTGGTCTGACGGTGCTTAACATGAGAAAAGTTAAGCGCGCGAAGGGTGTTGCAAGAAATATAGAGAAGAAGAAAGCAGAAGCGAAAAAAGAAGAAAAGAAGGAGAAGAAAGCCAAGGTTGATACTGAGAAGAAAGAGCATGTTCATGAGCACAGCCACGAACACGAAGAAGGCGAGCATGTGCACGAACACGAAGGCCATGAGCACGCTGCTAGGAAAATGGGATTCCATGAGAGCGTTGTGCCTCAAGTGACCGAAGGAAACAAAACAAAAACATATCGCATACGTGACCACAAACTCAATGTTGACGATGATGTTGCTTTTGAAAATACCCAGAAGGGCGAGATTTTCGGGCACGCTAAGATCACAAAAGTTGAGCGTATGCCAGTAAGCCGCATTGATCTGAAAGACCCCGGACATCACAAAACTTATGATAAAGTGGATGAGTTGATTGCTGCTCTAAAGCGCCACAATCCAAGTCACGAAGTGACACCTGACACAGAGGTACTGGTTTACACTTACAAGTTTAATCCAAAGAAAAAGGAGAACGCGTAATATGTTCGTTAATTTCGGAACAGGAAAATGCCCGATGTGCGGAAACTTCGGGGAAGCTGTGGAGAAGGAGATATTCCACTGCGGAAGATGCATGGTGTCTTTCAACCGGTTTTCGATAACAACGGCAAAGAAACTCGAGGACTATGAACGATACTTGAATTAGCCCTTTCTTAGGAAGAAAGCGCTAGCGGAAAGAAGAAAAGTAAGAATAATGCAAAGAAGAAAAGTAAGAATAACGGAAAGAAAACGAAAAAATGATAATTATGGCACAACGCGAAATGGCAGCAAAGATAATGAAATGCGGCAGGACCCGTGTATGGTTCGATCCCAGACGCATGGCTGACATAGAGGAAGCTATAACTGCCGGTGACATACGCAGGCTGATAAGCGACGGCGTCATAACGGCTACGCCAAAAAGGGGCATCAGCAACCTCAGAAAAAAGAAGAAGGCTGCGCAGAAAAAGAAGGGAAGAATGCGCGGGAAGGGCTCATTCAAAGGACATCAGGGCACGCGCTTTAGCGGCAAGCAGACGTGGATGAAGACAATCCGCGCTATAAGATCACTGCTGCTCGAATTGCGCAGCAATGGAGAGATAGACAATAAAACTTACAGGGATGTTTACAAGAAATCAAAGTCGGGCCTGTTCAGAAGCCGCGCTCACGTAATGATATACCTTGACAGGAACAACCTTGTCAAAAAGGCGGGTAAATAATTATGCAATTCAAACGAAGACAGAACCAGAAAACAGATTACCAGCAGAGGTTTGCGCTGCTGAAGTCAGGCAAACCGCGCATCGTTGTAAGGCGGTCGCTTGAAAGCGTGCGCGTGCAGTTCATAATTTCGGAAGAATCTGGAGACAAGACTGTTGTCGAAACAACGTCAAGGAATCTGGCCAAATACGGATGGAAGGGACACGGCGGCAACACATCGTCGGCGTATCTTGCCGGCTACCTTGCAGGTCTCCGTGCCGTAAAGCACGGCGTGAAAGAAGCCGTTGTCGACATAGGCCTGCAGAAGTCCGTGAAGTTCTCGTCGCTGTACGCGGCGGCTCTTGGTGCAAGAGACGCAGGCGTTCACGTCAATGTAGGCAAGGAAGTAGCGCCGACTGTGGACAGAATACATGGCAAGCATGTTGCGGCTTATGCACAGAAGCTAAAAGCGGATCCGGAGAAATACAGAAGGCAGTTCTCCCGTTATCTGAAAGACGGCGTAGTGCCGGAGGAAATACCGAAGCATTTTGAAGAGGTCAAGGCAAAAATCGCTTCAGGGTCGGCGGAAAAAGAATAGTTAAATGGAGTGAAAATCATGGCAGAATGGATACCGAAAACAGAACTTGGAAAACTCGTCGCTGAAGGAAAAATCAGCATGGATGAAATATTCGCCACAGGCAAGAAAATAAAGGAGCCGCAGATAGTTGACCGGTTACTTCCCGGCTTGCAGAGCGATTTGATATTCATAGGCGGATCGCCCGGAAAGGGAGGCGGTATCCGAAGAACTCCGACAAGGAGAACGGCAAGGATGCACCGATCCGGCCGCAGGTACCGCGTTTCGGCTATGGTGATAGTCGGGAACGGCAACGGTTATGTTGGCATTGGCAAGTCCGTGTCCACGGAAAACCGCGTTGCCATAGAGAAGGCAACAGAAAATGCCAAGCTCAACATAATGCCCGTGCGAAGATCGTGCGGTTCGTGGGAATGCTCGTGCGGGGAAGCGCATACTGTGCCCATCGAAATAGAAGGCAAGTGCGGCTCGGTTCGCGTGCGCCTTTTGCCTGCGCCCAAGGGAGTCGGACTGTGCGTTAATAACGAGGCCAAGAAGGTTATGAGGCTTGCGGGAATCCGCGATGTCTGGACGAAACGTTTCGGCGAATCGCGGTCGCGGTCAAATTATGCTCTTGCTTTGTTCGATGCGTTCAGAAAGATGAACATTATACGGCTGGACGCAAGACCGGACGCAAAAGAAAAAGAAGAAGTATACGAGGAAGATGTAGAATGATAGCAATTGTACGGTTGAGAGGGGAAATAAAGACACGGCACAAGATAGAGGACACGTTCCGCATAATGGGCATGAAGAAGGTTTATTCAGCGGCCGTCTTGGACGACAACCCGGTAAACATGGGCATGGTAAAGAAGCTTAACGACTTTGCCGCATGGGGCGAGGCCAACGAGGAGACGATAAGGGCAATAGGAAATGTGAAAGGGCTTAAGGCGCCGAAGGGCGGCCTGAAATCGAAGAAGCTGCACTACCCGCGCGGTAACCTGGGTTACTGCGGCGCGAAGATAAACGATCTGATCAAGAAGATGATATAATTATGAGAGCATCACGTAAGGTAACAACGTTCAACGACAAGATAGGCGTGCTAAATATGCGCGGGCTTGATACGCAACTTGGCGAAGAGCATGAAACCCCAAGAATTTATCTTGGTACACCTGCTGCGATAACCGGCACAAGCGGTGCTTACAGAGACATACCGCAAAAAAGAATGAAATATCAGGTTTTCTGGGAGCCTGAGCATGACGTGGCGCGGATGGGCGTTACGCCATTCAAAGCCGTAACCAGCGGTTCAGAAACGAGACTTTACAACATGGGTGGTTCGGAAATTGCACTGCACGAATATAGTACAGGCTTTCCAACGGACGAAGATGTCGTTAATTATGTTTCAATGCTAACTGGGATCAACTTTCGCAGCTTTCTTATGGACGAAGACGTGTCTCCTACGAAATGGAAACGGTCACTGCGAACTGGGACAGTGCTGCTCAGAACGGAGGAAATGCGCGACGTAAAAAGGAAATATGACGGTATGATTGAATTGGTTCCAGTATTGGGGTTATAATTATGACAACAAGATTCAGGGCAAAAGCGCACAAGTGGCGCGGGCGCACCAGCCACGGCGGCGGCGCAAAAAAGAAGCGAAGGGGTAAGGGTAGCCTTGGCGGCCGCGGCATGGGCGGCGGGCACAAGCACAAGTTTTCGCTGATAACAACGTATATGCCGGACCACTATGGTTACAAAGGATTCTATTCAACAGGGAAGAAAGTCGACACGATAAACGTCGGCGACCTTGAACGCATGGGCGAAAGCGAAATAGACCTCAAGAAGCTCGGCTACGGCAAGCTGCTCGGAAAGGGGCGCGTCACGAAGGCGATTGTTGTTACAGTCGATTCATGCAGCGCACAGGCAAAGGAAAAGATAGAAAAGGCCGGCGGACGGGTTGAAGCTGCAAAAGGCAACTGAGATATTATAATTTTGCATTTTTACTGAGATTGGCGGCGTGTGGTAGAAAAATGTCATCTGTGGTT
>DATDXW010000007.1:0-10958 GCA_035289125.1 archaeon
GTAAAAATATTATTTGTCACGCCGTCTGCATTCTCTGCTTTATCTTCTTCATCCTGAACGTCGTCTCCCTATCCATTTCTTCCAGTCTCATTGCGATGAAGCGGCGCTGCTCATCAAGGCGCGGGATGACTATGTATTCCAACGAATTAACGCGGCGCTTCGTCTTTTCTATTTCGATCAGCAGGCGGCGCAGCTTCGTTTCCACTTCTGCTACGTCAAGCGCTTTTTCCAAGAGCTCTTCATAGTTTTGCGCCATCTCGTCCATGCGCATAGACGAAGAGAGAAGCCCGTAGCCGCGCTCTTCCATCGATTTGCGTATCTTTCCTTTTTTTATTTGTGGAATCTTCACGCCCATGACGTTCCTAATTTCCAAGTCAACAGACGGCCGGTCTTTCAGCGCAAGAGAGAGGCTCTTTATCTCGGTGACGCCTTCCAGCGCTGTAGTTTCAATCATAGACAAGTGCGCCTTTTGGTAAAGGATGTTTAGCTCTCCTCTAAGGTTTTTCGCGTCCTTGAGCGCGGCGTAGAATTCCATTATCAGCCCGTCGCGCTTTTTCTTCAGTATTTTATGCCCGGACTCGGCGAGCTTAATGCGCGTTTTGACGACAAGAAGCTCTGCTCGCGTCGGATTCACGTCCTGCATCATTTTCGCCTGTAGTATTTTTGCTTGAGCTCTGGAGAGATACGGGTCAGCTCGTCTTCCGGAATGGAAGAAAGCAATTCCCACGCAATATCCAGCGTCTTTTCAATGCTCCTGTCTTCGTTCATGCTCTGCTTGACGAAAGCCTGCTCAAACGCGGTGGCGAACTTCAGCAACCGCTTGTCGCGTTCGGACAGCGCTTCTTCGCCTACGACGGCGGAAAGGCTACGAAGGTCGCGGCCCTGGGCATAAGCGGCATAAAGCTGGTCCGAAACGTTTTTGTGGTCCTCGCGCGTCTTGCCCGTGCCTATGCCCAAGTTCATTAAACGTGAAAGGCAAGGAATGACGTCTATCGGGGGGTAAACGCCTTTCCGATGAAGCTCGCGACCCAGTTGTATCTGGCCCTCTGTAATATAACCGGTAAGGTCGGGTATCGGATGAGTTCGGTCGTCGCCGGGCATCGTTAAAATGGGAATTTGCGTTATGCTGCCTTTTTTGCCCTTGATTATTCCGGCTCTCTCGTAAATGGAAGCCAAGTCAGTGTACATGTAACCCGGATAGCCGCGCCTCGCAGGTATTTCGCTTCGGGCTGAGGATATTTGGCGTAGCGCTTCGCAATAGTTCGTCATGTCCGTGAGTATCACAAGCACATGCATTCCTTTCTTGTACGCGAGATACTCCGCGGTCGTGAGAGCCATACGCGGCGTTATAAGGCGTTCGGTCGCCGGGTCGTCGGCGAGATTGAGGAACACGACAGCGTGCTCTATCGCGCCCGTTTCTTCAAAGCTCTTGATGAATTTTTTTGATTCCTCGTTCGTTATCCCCATTGCCGCGAAGACGACGGCGAAGCTTTCGCCGCTTCCCCTAACCTTGGCCTGTCGCGCTATCTGCAAAGCAATTTCATTGTGCGGCAGGCCTGCGCCCGAGAATATCGGCAGCTTCTGGCCGCGGACGAGAGTGTTCATTCCGTCTATCGTTGAAATACCGGTTTGAATGAAATCCTGCGGCAATGCCCGTGAGTAAGGATTAAGCGCCGCCCCGGTTATGTCTATCTCCTCTTCTGGTATTATCTCCGGGCCGCCGTCTATAGGATTGCCGAAGCCGTCCAAGACACGCCCGAGCATATCCTCGCTTACCTTTGCCTTTATCACGTCGCCGAGAAAGCGAACGCTCGCATGTTTGTCCATTCCTGTAGTGCCTTCGAAGACCTGCACGATGACGACATCGCGCGATGTGTCCAGCACCTGCCCGATACGCTTCCCGCCTCCGGGCAAGATGACGTTCACTATTTCATTATAGCCCACGTCATGCGTTTTTTTCACGAAGATGAGCGGACCGGCTATCCTGTCTATAGTCTTGTAATCCTTAAGCAGCATTCTTCCTCACCATCTCCTCCAGCTCTTTCTTCATCTCCCTGTCCGTTTCGTTCAGTATCTTTTCATGATCCGGATAAAACTTGGCCTCGGATATCCTGTTCTTGGATTTCATGGAAATTATGTCCCTCACGGGCGCGCCCACGTCAAGAGCCGAACGGGCGCATTCTTCGAAGAAAAGTATGCTCTTCAGCATCCGCATGCTTTTTGCCGGCGAACAATAGCTGTCTACTTCGTGGAAAGCGTTCTGCTGGAGGAAAAACTCGCGGATAAGGCGCGCGACTTCAAGCGTAAGCTGTTCTCTCTCGGGCAGGGCGTCGCTGCCGATGAGTTGGACGATTTCCTGAAGCCTCTGCTCTTCCGAGAGAATGGAGCGCACATTGCTTATCACTGTTGTCCACTCGCTTGACACGTGAGAGCTGTACCAATCGGCCAGCGACGACTCGTACTGGCTGTAAGAATTGGTCCAGTTTATTGACGGGAAGTGCCTGCGGCTTGCCAACGATGCATCAAGAGCCCAGAACGTTTTGGTTATTCTCTGCGTTGCCTGCGTGACGGGCTCGGAAAAGTCTCCGCCGGGCGGCGACACCGCACCGATGACACTGATAGAGCCGACAGCGCCGGACATGACAACGGCTTTGCCTGCGCGCTCGTAAAATTCAGCGAGGCGCGAAGACAGATAAGCCGGATAACCCTCCTCGCCTGGCATTTCCTCCATGCGTGACGAAATCTCGCGCATCGCTTCCGCCCATCGCGAAGTGGAATCGGCCATCAACGCCACGTCATACCCCATGTCCCTGTAATATTCGGCTATCGTTATACCCGTATAAATGGAAGCTTCGCGCGCCGCGACGGGCATGTTGCTAGTATTGGCTATCAGCGTGGTCCTTTCCATCAGCGACTTTCCACTCCTTGGGTCAATCATCTCCGGAAATTCGACCAGCACCTCGGTCATCTCGTTGCCGCGCTCCCCGCAGCCAACGTAAACTATGATGCTTGCGTCGCTCCACTTTGCAAGGGATTGCTGGCATACAGTTTTTCCGGCGCCGAACGGACCTGGTATCGAAGCCGTGCCGCCTTTTGCCAGCGGAAAGAGCGAGTCAAGTATTCTTATTCCTGTTATCAGAGGCATGTCGGGCACGAGCTTTTCCCTGACAGGGCGCGGCATGCGTATCGGCCAGCGCTGCATCATCGCGATTTCAACGTTGCCGATTTTGGCTATGCATTCTTCCACGGTGAAAGAGCCTTCTTTTATTTCGTCTACTACGCCGCCTGCGCTTATCGGAACCATTATTCTGTGCTCTATCGTTTCCGTCTCTTTCACAGTGCCGATGAAATCGCCTTCCCTGACTTTCGCGCCTTTTTTCACGGAAGGCTTGAAGTGCCACTTCGCTGCGCGATCAAGCGCGTTGACCACGGCGCCCCGCTTAATGAAGTCGCCCATAGACTTCTGCAACTCGGGAAGCGGGCGCTGGATGCCGTCATATATGCTCTTGAGTATTCCCGGACCAAGCTCAACGCTCAACGGGAAGCCTGTATTTTCCACGGGCTCCCCCGGCTTCAGGCCGGACGTGTCTTCGTAAACCTGGATGGCGACGCGGCTGCCGTTTATCTCTATGACTTCGCCGACCAGCCGTTCGTCGCCCACGCGCACGACGTCGTACATCTTTGCATCCAGATTTTCGGCTATCACTACCGGGCCGGATACCCTGAATATGCTTCCTTTCATTTAAGTTTACTTCCACAAATCTATTCCAAGCGAACGTTTAATCATCATTTTTAAATTCTCCTCGCCGCTCACGTCGTGCGAAAGTATGACGAAAGTCGGCTTCACGCTCGTGTCCACCGCTTCCTTCATCCTCGGATTAAGCATGTCGTAAATGGTTTTATTGATTATCACCACGGCATTATTACCGCTCATCACGTTTTCCATGACCCTGTTGACGGTGTCCTTCTCCACGACAAACGTACTTTTTATGCCTGCGATATTGAAGCCCACCACAAAGTGCTCATCGCCGACCGCAGTTATGTCCATCAAATCACCAGATTTTCTTCCACGAACTTTTCGTCCAGCGCATTCATCTTCGCGCTCATGAGCAACCGTATATTCCTCGCTTCGGTTTCTTTGTGTATGAGATACCCGAACACAGGCGCCAGAGCTTTGCCGCGCATCAGCGACGAAGCCTGCCGGAACATAACCTTCTCTATATTATTTTCCAGTACTGTGCGCTTTGCGCGCGAACCCTTCGCGAGCTCAGGACGCTCCTTTTCCAGAAGCGCCAGACACTGCTCATAACCGACTTTGAGCATCTTCGCCACAATGCCGGATGGTTTCCCTATCACGTATCTGGCTGTACCTGCCTTGTGATACTTAAGCTTCATTATATTCCTTATGTTCATAAGCTCAACCGTCCTTGCGAAGAACTTCGCGACAGCCGGCTCTATTTCATCTGATGACAGCGCGGCATAATACCTCATGTCTATCTCATTCTCAACGTCGCCGAGCCGCCCGGGTAGCGCCTTCTTGATGTCATCACTCTTCATGCCTGTTATCTTTGCTATAGCTTTGGCGCACGCATCCGGGTTCTTCGCTGCCGCCGCGCAGAAGGCGTGCGTCGTGGGCTCAACCGGTATCACGGAATAGTTCAAGTCGCCGTCGCTTATCCTGTTTGCGAAACGGCGGGCCAAAAGCTTGGCGTTGGCGTAAATCCACTTGGAAGCATAAAGGCGAACAGGGTTTTTTTCACTTTTTTCCGTTACGCGCATAAGCTTGTTCGCGACCGCTGCAAGACTTTCATTCAGTGCCATGCTCACAAGTTCGGCGCCTCTGTAGGAAACGAGGCGGGACATCTCCTTCCCGTATTCGCCGCTTTCCAGCGCACGGGCCATTTCATGCACTCCCATTTTCCGCATACGTGAATAATCGTCGCTCGTTAAGAGTTTCGATTTCATTGCCCTGACTCTTGCGACTGCGTAAGCATGCGCCATTCAATCACCGAAAAGTTTGCACGAAACCGAACGCAGCGTCCGCTGTTTCAGCGTCTCTTTTATCGTGCCGAAGCTGAGGTCCACTGCCTCGTCGCCACTTTCGATTATTATGCCGCCTTCAATGGCGGCTGGAATCGCGTCAGCGCCCAGCGCTTTCGCTGCGCCCACGTCTTCCTTTGCAACGCGCACTCTGTCCACTTTCCTGAGATGCGCTTTCCCCGCGTCAAAAAGCAGGCGAAGCAACTCTTTCTTGCCCAGTTCGTTTTCCAGCCGGGAAAAAAACGCGCTGTACGCATGGTTCACTGCCTCTTTTTTCTCTTCTGCGACGTCCTTTTTCGCTTTTATTCTTGCCGATGCCAACTCTCTGGTTTCGAGGCGCAACGCGCTTTCGCTGGACTCGCGTTTCATTCTTTCCTTTTCCCGCTCTACATCTGCTCGGGCAACTGAGATAATCTCCTCTCGCTTTGCCTGCGCGTCTTTGCGGATTTGCTCGGCTTGCTGCGTAGCTTCGCCGATTATTCCGGCTCTCATTTCCTCTGCTCCCATTTTTTCACCAAGAAATCATGCCAGTATCTGCAGAGCGACGACGAGACCGAATATGACGAGGGTTTCGGGGATGACCGTCAGTATCAGCCCTTTTGTAAAAAGCTCTTCCTTTTCAGCCATTGCGCCTACTGCGGCTGCACCTATCTCTTTCTCCGCATAACCTGCCGCTAGCGCGGTAAGTCCTATTGCTAATCCAGCTCCTATGGCTGCCATTGATTCTACCATCTTCTTTCACCTCATTCTTTTTGCCCAAAGGGCTTATATGGCTTTCCTGCTCCTTTGTAGAACTTGCCGAAAAGCTCAACATAGTGTAGCCTCATGGACTGCAGAAATGCGTCCATTATGCCCATCGCTATATTTATTGAATGGCCTATTATTAATATCATAACGCCAAAAATCGTGCCTACTATGCCGCCCGCAAACAGAGGCGCAGCCATGTGGTTTACGACAAGCGCAAGCGATGCAGAGGCGAGCCCTATGGCCGCCAATCGTGAATAGGATAGGACGTTAGCTAAGAGAGAAGGAAGCTCGAAAATGCCGCCTACTCCCTCCGCTTTCGCTATCATTCCTATCGCGACAACGCCAAGCACCACGGGCACCGTGGAGTTTATCGTGATGTAACCGAGCGTGTTAAGCAGCAGCGCGATTCCGCAGGCTTCCAGAATTATCCATGAAAGCTTTGCCATTACGGCTTTCGCAATGCCATGATGACGCCTTTCGTTTATGAAACCGAGAATGAAGCCGGCATTCATGTGAATCAATCCCAGCACCGCCGATGCCACTATCATCCCGTTCACGTCCTCTATCCTGTGTACAAACGGAGTGAGGTGATAGCCGAAGAGCTCCTCTGTCCCGAAAAATTCGCCGAATATGAAACCGAAAACTATCGTGGACAAAGCGGATAATATCGAAACGTCTATCAGAGCCCTTATGTTCCGCATCTTGTTGCGGAGAAGCACGGCAAGTGCGAGTATCACAGCACCGTACCCCATGTCACCTATCATGAACCCATAGAAGACGGGAAAACTGAGAAGGATGAGCCATGTGGGATCAAGCTCGTCATAGCGCGGAAGCGAATATAAGTCGAGGAAAAACTCAAATGACTTTGCCACTTTCGGATTGTCCAGTTTCGTGGGCGCGTCCTCTGTCGCCGTTGCCTTCATGAACGCTTCCCTTGTTATTGCGCTTATCTTTTCTTCCAGCTTTGTCACGTTCTTTGATGGTATCCAGCCCTGAACTACAAAGGCGTTCCTGCTTACGGCGAAGCGCAGAGGCGCCTCGTCTTTTTCTATCGCTTCCACCAGCATCGCCTCTATCGAGAGTATCTTCTCCTGCGATTCCTTCAGCTCTGCAATCGCGCTGTTTATCTCCGCCAGCCGCGCGGCGATTTTCGCCTTTTCGCTTTTTGTCGTTTCAATCGCAGAGGCGATGCTTCCCCTGCCTTCCACGGGCACGGCTTCTTCCGCAATGCACGAACGCATCTCACTGAGCACCTTCGCGTCGTTTTTCCTGCAGAACGCGACAGCTGGTGCCTTTTCTTCGTTGCGCGAGAATAGTATTATGCCTTCCGCCTTCAGCGGCTTTTTTATATAACCAGCTACCATGACTAAAGACTTGTATCCGGACAACGACGAAAAATTCTTTATTCCGGCATCGCGGAGAAACGCCAGGGATTTTTCTTTTTTTTCGATATCGCTTTCCTGCAGTTTTTTTTTCTCGTTGTAAAGAGACGAGGCTTTTTCACGCAACTCCTTCACAATATGCGACGCCTGCGAAAGGCTCATTTTTATTTTTTTCGAAGAGCCGTTTATACCTGTAATGGACTTCACGGCGGTTATGTCAAGAAGCATCTCTGAAATTTTTTCGGCGTCCTGCATGGGCGAGCCGATGGAAAGCTCTTTTTCCTTGTAGTCCTGTATGTGCAATGCATTAAGAGAATATAAGGTGTCTATCACCTGCCGCATGTGCACCTTGGGAGCGGCTATTGTTACCTTGCTCATTTTCTCCGGATAAAACATCGCATTTCACTTTAGCATGTCTTCAAACTCTTTCTCAAGGAGCGTCATCGTTTTCTCCCCGTTCTTTGACGACTTGTCCCGTATCTTTTTCATTTCCCTGGCGCGCTGCTCCTCTATTTCCCGCTTCTTTTCATCTATCCTTATTTTTTCCTCTTCCAAACTTCTTCGCATTTCTTCCCTGAATTTTGCCGTTTCCTTTTCCAGCATAGACTTTGCTTCGGCGCGCGCCCTTGAAAGCGCGCTTTCCCGCTCCTGCTCGGCATTCTTTACGATTTCCTCCGCCTTCGCCTCTGCTTCGCGGATACTCTGCAGAACGTTTTCGTCCATGATTATCAGTGAATAGATACCGCAATATCCTTTAAAAAGTAAGCACTGCTCTTGTATATTATGGACTCGCGGGAAATGACAGTGGCGAAGGCTGCCGCACTGGAAGGCGCGCGGGCAGTAATGACACATTACAAGCGCGGCATCATACCGCACTACAAAAACTCGTGGGACTTCGCGACGCAGGCTGACTTCGACTCGGAGAAAGCTATAATTTCCCGGATTAAAAAAAACTTTCCGGAGCACGCGATGCTCGCGGAGGAATCAGGCGAGCAAGGCTCTTCGCCGTTCCGATGGATAATAGACCCGCTTGACGGAACGCATAATTTCTTCTTCAACGTACCGCTTTTCGGCACTATTGTGGCATTGGAAGCGAACGGGGAGGTGAAAGTGGCGGTGATATACCTTCCGGTTCAGAAAGAACTCTATGCTGCAGAGAAAGGCAGGGGCGCGTTTCTTAACGGGAAAAAAATACGCGTGTCTGCAAGGACTTCGAACCCTCTTGTCTCTTTTGGTGGCTTCTGGGGAATAACGACGCCGTTCGTCCGCGAACGCTTTGAAAAAATGGCGAAGAGATATCCGCGCGACATGCGGCTGCTCGGCTCAGTTGCCGTGCAGATAGCCTGGATCGCTTCAGGTAAGATAGACGGCGCGCTTATGCTCAACGAGAAGCCATGGGACATAGCGCCGGCGCTCATAATAGAGGAAGCGGGCGGGATAGTTACGGGAATAAATGACGAGAAATGGACGCCTTACCTCGGGCATTACGTGGCGGGCACCAAAGCCGTGCACGATGACATAATAAAAATCGCGCGTGATTGAATGGACGCACTGAAAGAACTCAAAGAACTTGCCTTTGCCATTATAGTGGCATTGCTGATATATCAGGCTGCGTCGCTGCTCCTGGGAACGCGCGTGCCTGTTACTGCCGTGGTTTCAACGTCGATGGAACACGCTACGCAGTTCAGCGAGTGGTGGACAACGAAGGAAAAGGAATATTTGGCATTCAACGTGACGAAGGAAGAATTTCTTTCATATCCCTATGGTGAAGGCATGTACGTCGGGGACATGGTACTGGTAGTGAACACTACGATAAGAAAAGGAGACGTAATCGTTTATCATCCCGAATCCGGCTGCTTCGCCAACGTTAAAACTGCCGATACGATAATACACCGCGTCGTTTCGACGGAGCCCTTGGTCACGAAAGGCGACAATAATGCCGCGCCAGACGTGAAGGAGGGCAAGAGCTGCATAGTCAGCGTGGAAGGGAAAGCCGTTATCGGCGCGCCGTTGCTGGGATACCCGAGACTGCTGCTTTTCCGCATGACGGGAATATGAACAGCTGCGTCAGCCAAATGAAGCGGATTCTTGCTCTTTCTTAAGCTTGGACGCGACTAATTGCATCTCTTCCATCGTTGGCAGTTTTCGTCGCCCGCCGTATTCCGTAGTGGCAAGGGCGCGCATTACGTTGGCGAGGTTTGACGATTCTGCCGGTGTCCAACCGCGCAGATACCCGTAAAGAAAGCCCGCGACGAAGCAGCCTTCGGCGCCGGTCGTGTCTACTGAATCGGCATTATATCCGTGATAAGAAACCATGTCGCCTCTCTGGAACAGCGTGCAGCCGGCTTCGCCCTTCATCACGACGAACAGCGAATTTATGGAAAACAAGTCGTAGCGCTCCAAGGCTTTCTCATACTCTTCTTCGTTCATGAATATTATTTCCGGCGGATTCTTGCGGAGCATTTCCATATAGGACGGGAAGAACTCAAATAAGTGAAAGGTCACGAAAAGGCGTTTTTTGTGTTTCGCGGCTTCCTCCACGAAACGCGGGAAGAGCGGATTGTTGATTCTTATCAAAAATGCACGGGAATTTTTTATCACTTTCTTCTGCACGGCATTGAGGCAGACGAGCGGACGATAAACCTGCGGCTCGGCGCGTTCCACGGTAGGCGTCACCGCGCCTATGCTCCAGATGGACGTGGGCAGCGCGTCGCGCACGATTCCGCTCACGTCTACGTGCTCTTCTTCAAAATTCCGCAGTAGCCAGTCGCCGTAGGCGTCCGTACCGACGCGGCTTATCACTGCCGTCTTTGCCCCCCAGCGGGAAAGCGCTGTAATCGCGCTGATTACCGAGCTGCCTCCGAATCTCTTGATTATGCCGTCTTTCGTCACGAGAACGTCCACTGTGGGCGTGCCGATGCCGATGATGTCGTAGCGGGGCATGATAATTACCTTCTGATGTTCGCTTGGATTTGTAAGGGAAATTTGCTCACGTAACTTATAGATGCTGGATTATATATGACAAGCCTCTCATACGCAGATGAAACGTCACTTGGATTGGAATCTTTCTGCACAACAATCAGGCTCCTGCCCGCTAATAACGGAGATATGGACGGGAATGCGTCGTCTCTTAACGGATACCGCCCTTCGGCTGCTTTTCCCGTCTGATTGTACGCAACCGCTTCCACTATTATAGCCTCTCTGCCGGAAGAAGGGAAACTCATGACGCAATACGGGCCGTCTCCTATAAGCGTTTGCCATGCTGCCCCGTTAAGCATGCCTATGAAGTCATCTGTATCTCCGTTATCTGTTATCTGCGTGCCCGACACCATATAATCACATTCTTGTTATCTCTAATATTAGTTCCCGAGGTATTTTTCCCTTCCCCGTTGCTTCAATCACCGTCAATGCGTCCAATACGGGGGGCAAATCTGGATAGTATTCGCGGTAATATCTCTCAAGTGTACTGATCGGTATTAACGGGGATGTCAAGGTAGCGTCGTGTATGGGTATTTTACCCCTGCGATGGAGTTCCTGAAGCATGTCGTCCTTGCTTGGCCTTTTTGGCGATGTGTCTTCCGGCGGAATGACCGTTTTCAACTGGTGTATAAGTTCCGGTTGCCTTGCGTCCTTGTAATGTGTAAGGTCTACCACCGAGGCATCCATAACTCCTGTCCTGTCCACTACGGCAGCCAGCTTTATCTGTTTTTCCGGTACATCTAACCTTCTTAGCGTCTTGTACATAGTCATTATCGTCACTCCTTCATTCGTGACGTCGTCAAAAGGAAC
>DATDXW010000008.1:0-21707 GCA_035289125.1 archaeon
CTGTATATTCCAACGTCCCAGGCAGACAGCGACTATGTCAAACAAACGCTGGAATGGGTGGCCCATAATTTCCCGTCTATGCCTGTCGGCGCCGGTAACGTAGTTACTGAAGAAGGATTTCGCTTTTTGGCGGACAACGGAGCGGCATGCATCGGGGTGGGGATGGGGCCGGGAAGCATATGCATAACTCAGGAACAGATAGGCGTGGGACGGGCACAGGGAACTGCCATAGAAGAAGTCGCCCGCGCCAGAGATGAATACTTCAGGGAAAAAGGCATTTATGTGCCGATAATAGCCGATGGCGGTATATCAACGCCGATGCACGCTATAATCGCATATGCGCTGGGTGCTGACGCCATAATGGGCGGAAGAATATTTGCAGGAACTGACGAGAGCCCGAGTGAATGGAACAGTGGCAGGAGCGCGAAGAGATATTGGGGCGAAGGTTCAAAAAGAGCAAAGGAATGGGGAGTTGTGCGATACGGGCATGGAATGAATACGTTTGAAGAGGGTGTTGAAGGCTGGGTGACGCGGCAGGGACCTGTGAGGGAGCACATGAGAAATTTCGTATACACCGTGAAAGACGGGATGAGAAAAGGCGGGTACATGGATATACCCGATGCCCATGAACACGCCGTGCTGGAAATTAATTCCGAAGCTGCACTGACGGAAGGGCGCCCGCATGATATTACTCTCTGAACAATGTTCTATTTTATAAACATTCCACGCAAGATAGAACGATGAAAATCCTGATAACCGGCGGCGCCGGTTTTATAGGCAGTAACTTGGCGATGGCGCTGCAAGGCGCGCACGACATCACGGTGCTTGATAATCTCTCGTCCGGAAAAAAAGAGAATCTCAAAGGATTTCACGGTAGCGTTATAGACGGTGATATAAGAAACCCGGCGACGTTAAAAAAAGCGGGAACGCCTGACGTGATTTTTCACGAGGCGGCTGTAACGGACACGACGATAACCGACCACGCCGCCATGGCTTCGGTCAACGTGGACGGGTTCGCGAACATACTAAACTACGCAAAATCGTGCGGCGCGCGCGTCGTTTACGCTTCTTCGGCAAGCGTCTACGGCAACGGGCCCGTGCCGATGCGCGAGGAGCAGGGCGCGCCGCTGAATGAATACGCACTGTCAAAGCTGAAGATGGATAAAATAGCGATGGGCTGTGAAGCGGGAATAATCGGGCTGCGATACTTTAATGTCTATGGTCCGCGCGAGGAAGGCAAGGGCAAGACTGCGAGCATGATAATACAGCTGGCGCGGCAGATGCTGGCCGGGGAAAAACCGCGCGTTTTCAAGTATGGCGAGCAGGTTCGTGACCATATATACGTGAAAGACGTGGTTGAAGCCAATCTTCGCGCGATGAAAGCGAAGCAAAACTGCGTCGTGAACGTCGGCACGGGCAAGGCGACGAGCTTTAACGAACTGGTGAATATGCTGAACGAAACGCTGCAAACCAGCCTTGAGCCGGAATACATTGGCAACCCGTACGCCGCCGCTTACCAGAGCAATACGCAAGCTGATACGCGCAAGGCAGAAAAGCTCATAGGTTTCAAGGCACGTTACGCCCTCAAAGACGGAGTGAAAGATTATTTCCGGGAAATCGGGTTGCTATGAACTGATTACGCGGGCTCGTCTTCGGCTTTAATTATTAAATTCTAATAACAGAGCATAACGCGTATAAAAAAAATAAAATAAAAAAATCATAGCCCGTTTACTGGCCTGACGCGTGAGCGTAGATTGCCTTCGCAGCCACTATGACCGCGGCAGGGCTTGCCAGAGCTGCAAGATTGGTTACTATTCCGTTAAGCAGCGCACCAAGCTGAGCCACATCAATGGCAGTAAAGCTTGCTGTACCGGCTGTTACCAGCGCGATGGCAGCCACGATGAACGCTGTTGCGTTCTTTTCGGCTACGTTCACGAGGCCTACGACTACTCCCAGCAGGACCAGCAGCATAGGCACATAGCCCGCTACGCTGGCGATAGCTGCGGCAGCATACGTGCCGCCCAGTGCCGCCAAAATGGCGACCGCCATCCCTGCAAGGAAAGCGTACTCCCCTACTTTTTCGGTATCCATTTTTTCACCTATAAACGCTTCACGCCGGACTGTATTTAAGCGTTTTGGGAGAAGGAAAGCTTTATATTCATAGCCGTGCTAAAACGCGCCTTCCCGGGGGTGAAATGGGGTCGGGAGGATTTGAACCCCCGTCAGCTGGTTTCTCCCTCTTTCATAGCCGCGTACGCAATGCGTCGGCTCAACGCTCCATTTTCCATGCTCTCACCTTTAACGGAAGGGTCTGGAACTGGAGCCAGCTGTCCTGCCAGGTTAGACTACGACCCCTTCTTCGCTTCTATCTATGACCGCATGCTTTAATCCCTTCGTACGAGGCGGTCGTTTTTTATAGGATGGCGTCCAAAGAGAGTCATGGTTCACGGGAAGATGGCCGTCATAGCTGATGATGAAAAGCAAAAGGAGCTGGCTCCGCTGGTCAGGAAGGGAGAGGATATCTTTGGCACCGCCCTTTTTGTGCCCTATGGCAAAATACGGATAGAAACTGGACGGGGAATACGCGTTGTGTATGAGGGCGAGGAGCTTACGCAGTATGACGCTGTGTTTCCCTTTCCGTCGTCAATGGGCGATGTGGCCTTGCCCATGATAGCGGCGTTTGACAGCTCAATAGCCTATATCCCTTACGGGATGGACGCTTACCTATCATTCCAAAGGAAAGCACTGGGAATGAAGATACTCAGCCACGGCGGGTTTTCCTGCATTGACGTCCATCACGCGCTTACAGAGGAAGCGCTGACGGACGCAATACCTACCATGCCCTTTCCCGTGAGGGTAAGGATAGGCGATAAATCATTGGTCATAGACGACAGGAAGCATCTTTCAGCGCTCATGAAACTCAGGGAGAGCGGACAGGCGATCTTGATTGAAGAAGCAACTGCCGACAAACTGACCGGCTGCTTTGTCGCCGGCAACGAAGCATTGGCAAGCGTAGACATAATCAACGGCAAGATGAGGGCGGCAAACGTAGGCAGTGTGATAAAGGACATTGCCGTGTCGGCCGTCCGCAATCTGGGCTCTTCGTATGGCTTCGTGACGTTTGCCGGAGACAAAATCGTTTCATTCTCGCTTTCGCCTCTCATAGCATCCATTGAGGTGGCGTCCGGCAAGGACATATGCACGCCTTTGCTTAACACGGCAAAGAATGCGCGTCCGGCAAGAAAACTGGGGATACTGCGCGCCATAATGGGCGCCATAGGAGTGAGGAAATAATATGAAGATATGCATACTCGGCTCGCGCGAGAAGACAAAGCAGGACCTGTGGCTGATAGAAGAGGCGAGGAAGCGCTTTGAAAAGGTGTCTTACGTCCAGATACCCGACATCAGAATACATGAGGGCGAGGCTTACTTCAAGGGCGGGAAACTATCGGAATACGACTGCGTTTTCCCCCGCATACCCCGGACTTACAAGAATTTCGGATACGTGATAACCAAGCTTCTGGAAAATCGCGTCTTCATGCCCATGACGCCGGAGTCCGTTATAATCACGCATGACAAATTTCTCACGCTGTTGAAGCTGGAGGATGCAAACATATCCATACCCGTCAGCTATCTTAGCTTTACGATGGAAAGCATGAAGCCTGTGCTGGGCGCCATAAAATACCCGCTCGTGATAAAGCTGGTCAGCGGCTCCCTTGGTAAGGGTGTCATGTTCGCCGAAAGCAAGTCGTCCGCCGTTTCGCTGCTGGATACCGTCGAAAGCATGAAACAGCCGATAATGGTCGAGGAGTATATTGACAATCCGGGCGAGGACATAAGGGCGCTAGTGGTGGGTAGTGAAGTCGTCGCGGCGATGAAAAGGATTGCGGAAAAAGGCGAGCGCCGCGCCAACATAGGAGCAGGCGGCACCGGAAAGAAGATACGGCTAAGCCGCGAGATGAGCGATATAGCAGTGAGGACAGCGAAGGCTTTAGGATTAGGGATAGCCGGCATAGACATAATTGAAAGCAAGAGAGGCCCGCTGGTAATAGAGGCAAACGTGAACGTGCATTTTGAGGGGATAACGGAAGCTACGGGCGTGAACGTGGCTGCTGCGATGATGGATTACGCGAAGAAGGAAACGGAGCTTTTCAGAAATGGCGGGACGCTCAGCCACTTTCTGGGGATGGACGTGAGATGGAAACTTTGATAATTATCCGCAGCCGCGAAGAGTTGCGGGCATTCACTGCTTTGGCTATGAAAAAGACCGATAATAGCATATGCTTCAGCGAATACGGCGGAACGCGGCTGCTTGCCGTGGCGGAACACGCCGTCACGACGGAGATACTGATAAATTACGAAGGAAAGGCTGTGTCCGTGGGCGTGGGTGACCGTAACACCGACGTGCTGGCGATGATGGGCGCTGCGCACGCGGACGGGGCATGCATATACCCGACAATCATAAGAACGAAGCTCGACCTTGCACGCGACCCCGCTAAGGAAGGACTCACGCTTGATGTAAAGCACAGAAAAAGCGTTGTAAGCGTCCCGATAAGCCGCGAACGAAAAACGCTTGCCCACATAGCCGACACTTATCACAAGGCGATAAAAAAATTCGCGCCTTCCGTCATCGTGACTTATCACGGAATGCACCGTTCTTACAACACGGACGTGCTGCTGGGATTCGGGCCCTTGCATGAATACATAGGCGGCAAGAAAAACGCGTTCGCGTTCCGCCGCGTTTTCCGCACCATGCTGAACGACGAGCTGAAAAAACGCGGGCTGACGCCGATGACGATAAAAATAGCACGAAGCCACTTCACAGGCTCGAAGAATTATACGCTTTCCCATTACGTCAAGGAATACAATGATGCGACGCGCGGGAAGCGCGTCGGCATCCACGCCGAGTTCAACAGGCGCGGGCGCGCCGCAACTGGCGGGCTTCCGTCGGTTGAATACCAGATAGCCGCGCAGCTTCTTGCACGGTGCGCGAAGGAGTGGCGGGCGTTGTGAAAGAAACGAAAAAGAACTTTCCGCACATGATTCGGTTTTTTGGCGGCTCGTCTTGAGCTTTACAACCCGCGCTCCGAAAACCACCACGGGCAATTTGACGCAGTTGCGCGACAGCTTCGCTTTGCCGCGTGTAACAGGAGAGAGACAAGGAGCGGGTTAATGTGCCGTTCCACGACTGAACTGTAAATTTCAAATCGGCAGAGCCGATTTGATTTTGGCGAAAACGCCAAAATAAGTACAACAAAGACTTTCTATGGAAAGTCTTTGGGTATACGAGGAATTCGGAGAATTCCTTGTAATAAAGACTGAAACGAATCCGCCTCGCCAAAATTCACTGACAAAAAGTCCTTTCCTGCCTTTACCTAACGCGTTAAAAATACTCTTCGCCGCAAGCTCCTCGCTCCTAACGGAGTTGTCTAACACTAATTACATTCAATTGTTGAAGGATTCATATTTATCTTATGTTTCGCCTCGCTTTATTACCCAGTCTTTGAAGAAAGATATTTCAACCATTTGGGTATCAAATCCCCTCTAATATTATCTCTGGAACGTGGGAGGCTTCGTTCGATTTCTGCAACTACTTTATCTAAGTCTTCTTCCTTTGCTTGCGATAATCGCTGTTCTATTTCTTCTTGTGAAATCCCTCGTTGTTGTTCACGCTTATAAATATTTTCAACAGCCCTTTCCAGTATTTTACTCCAATCTGGTTGCTTCCATTCCCTTTTACACGTGTTAAAATCGTATTTCACATTGAGGCGCGAGGCGATTTTTTTCACCCTGTTTTTGCTTATCCACTTCCCTCTGCCTGTCACCAAATCTAGCGCTGAAGGAAGATTTTTCGGGCGCGAGCTCAGGGTGTGGCAGAAAACGAAGAACGGGTTGCGCTGCCTTGCGCCGAGGCGCTCAACTGCGCGCCAGAAAGAGCCGTAAATTTTTTTCTTGAGTAAGTGTTCTTCGTACGTCTGCGCGCTCCACGCCCATTTTTTGTAGTAGCCCGTGCTACTTTTCGCGTCGCCGCCTCTCATCGGGATGCGCGGCGGGAGGCGGTTGTAATCTATGCCGAGAATCCCGTGGCGCGACGAACACGGGTCCGGTCTTTTCTGAGTCAAACACGACAAAGCCACATGCGTATTCAAAGGACATACGCTAATTAAACCCGTCGTAATAAATATATGATTCATATGAGAGCATATTACAAGGAAGGGTTCATGATTCTGAAAACGGGCAAATCTGGACCCGTGTTCATAGCCCCGCACTCGACTATGACAATATCCCCTGTGCTTCGCGGGGACGTGGGAACGGAAACGCTTACGAAGGTTCTCACTGCGAAGATGGGCAATCTTGCCGTTATATCCACGGTCCCCAGGGCGGGCAGATATGGAATAGACTTGTTCCGCGAGCCCGCGACCATGAAAGAAGCGCTGGAAATGTTCAAAGCAGCAGACAGCTACGACAAAAGAAGCGAGTTTGAGAAAAAATACGCATTCTACGCGCAGGATCAGGATGAATACCTCGAAAAGATAAGCGTCCACAACCAGTTCTGGATGGCAACCGAGACGCTGTGCCCGAAAAATCCTTTGTACGCCATAATCCATTCGCAAGCATTGAGAATAAAGAATTTCCCTTCTATCATGGATGTCTGCACGAATTCCGGCAAATGGTACGGCGAAAGCGCCGTGCGCGAAGCCGTCACAAGAGCGAATGAAAAATATGCGGCGCGCCTGAAAAAAATAAAGCCCGTGCTGAAGCGCTACGCTCTCTACTGGGCTGATACGCACTTGCGAAGAAGCATCGGCTATCGTTTTAAACAATTCGATTTGAAAACCATGCAAGGCAGCATCAAAAAAGAGGTTATGAAAGACATAATGAACGCTTCTCTTATACTGAGGGAGGACGCCAAATCACTGGAAAAGGACTTCACATGGGATAAATATATGGCATTGCTGGAACGGTGCATCGATGCTACCGACTTCGTTGTAACGTACCAGAACAACTTCACGGGACAGAAGGGGGACGGGAGCGTCTCGCGGCTGATAACGAAGAATACGGGAAGCGCCATCATGTTCGAAACGTCGGCGTTCATGAATGAAATGTATACCAAAACGTCTTCGAGAATGGTCGAGGACATATTAAAGTACGCGTCGTCAAAGAGGAAATGGGGATTGTTCGAGAACGCGAGTGAAAAGAGATGAAAATAAAATTTGCTTCCGCCGTTGCCGTGTACGCCATGGTCCTGCTGGGCAATATATTTTACATTTTCGTCCCCGGCGCGCCGCTTCTGGCGCTCACCGAGTTCCAGATATACGCCTTTGCTATTTTCGCCCCGCTTGTGCCTACGGCTATAGCAACGTCAGGCGCGCCCATAGCAAAGCATCACGAAACGGCGATGCAGACTCTCACAACGGTGACGATAATAATATCGGTTTTCGCCACGATAATTTACGGGCTGCCTGTTGTTTTGTGACGGTTATATAAGTTGCGTTTTTAGGCGCCGTATTCTCAATAACCAGTTAAATAGTTCATAAGGTGTCATGCGTGACTGATGCGATTGCTATTGGGCAAAATGGTTCCTTATATCGCATCTATCGGCACAATGTCTGCCATTGCAGACTACCTAGGTATTCGCGTTCCTGCGCAAAATGCAGACATGGTAGTGATTTTAATTCTGATGGGCGCAATGTTGATATGGATAGACCATAATTTTGAAAGAAAGATGGATGCCCAATGAAAGGAGTAAAGGATGTGGATATTTTTCTTCTGGTGATTTTCATCTCCTCGTCCTGCTGATTTTTGGCTTCATACGGCTCTGATTTTCGCATTTAAGCGGTAAATACCAGTGTTTTCGGTTAACAGAACCGCTTAAATCATTTTCTGCCAAGACGTAGAGATGGAATGCCTGTTCTGTAAGATAGCGCAAGGCGCGATACCGGCGAAAAAGGTTTACGAAGACAAGGACACTATAGCGTTTCTGGACATAAATCCCGCGAATCCGGGGCATACGCTGATAGTGCCGAAGAAGCACGCGGAAAACATAATGGACGCCGACGACAAAAGCCTGGAAAGCGCCATAACAGTGGTGAAGAAAATCGCGCGGCTCGTGACGGAAAAAACCGGCGCAGAAGGCGTGAACGTGCTGCAGAACAACGGCAAGCGCGCGGGGCAGATAGTGAATCACGTGCACTTCCACGTGATACCGCGGTTTGAGAACGATTCGATGATAATAAGCTACCCGAGAATGCACGCGAACGAGGCGGAGCTGGACGAAGTCGTTCTCAGGCTGACGAAAGGCAAGAACTCCGTGGACGAAGCGATAATGCGCGAGATGGGCGGGATATAATTCTCACATCAGTAGTAAACTACCCGCCACACGATGTATGACGCACCGCTGTGCGTCAAGTTGCTCGTGGTGGGCGGCTTTCGGCGCGCGGGTTGTAAAATAAAAGGGAAAGACGCAGGCATCTGCGGCGGCGCAGGCGGCGATACGGAACGGGTGAATAATGTTTATCGCTTGCTTCAAACTCATCCGAACATTATTATTCCCGCGGCGACGGAAAAGTTAAGCATCGCCCAGAGCGTATTTGATACAATTATCGGGCGCTCCTTGTGAACGATGCCATAGAGCAAAAACGGGATGTTCACAATGAAATAGAGCGCCCACGTCGTCAATGAGAGCCCTGCCACGTTGTGGTTTGCCCAGACGTTGTAAGCCTGCGGCAGCGTAGCCAGCGGCCCAAGAATGGCAAGTATGGTCACAGCATTATCAAGCAGCCGCATCTTCGGGCTGGGATGCGGATATTTGTCATAGCGCTGCTGCTTCCGTCTGTTCTGATGGGATAAAATGCCGTGGACCATAGCATCACTTTACGAAATATCCGATGGCATCGCCTATATTTGAAACTTCTATTACATCCAGACCATTGACTGAGGCGCTTCTCTTTTGCACATAATCTACAACGCAATAGTGCCTTCCGCGCCTTAAATAACACTGTTCTGTCCGCTCTATTTCGCTCTCGCCAGACTGCCCGCGCGGGACCAGAAACGTCGAAATGCCAGCCGCTTTCGCGGCTGCGGCCTTTTCGCTTATGCCGCCTACTGGCGTTATCACGCCGTCTTCGCGGATGCCGCCCGTTATTATGACGCTTTTGTCAAGCGTCCCGCTACCCAGGGCGGCGACAGCTGAAATTGCCATTGCCGCGCCGGCGGAGGGCCCTTCTATGGCCTGCGCGTCTGCTTTGATGACGTAAATGATGTCGTAATCGTTCACGCTCTTGTTCACATACGCGCTCGCTGCACGGACTGCTGCCCGCGCGGAAAGCTGCGTGTCATACTGGGACAACACGTTGTTGACGCTTACCAAAACCTGCCCGGAACCCGGAATGGAAGCAGGGCGCGCCACAGTTATCAATTCGCCAATTACGCCCTCACCCTGGGCGTTCACGGCAGCGATCTTCATGATAACATCCTTACCATCAATAACGGGACGGAAAGAAAAATAATATCCGCCGACAAGCCCCACGACGAAGATGCATATCACCAAGGCGGCAAAACTCTTCTGCCCCATCCTGTAGAATTTCGTCAGCATATCAGCTCACCATTCGCATCAAGAAGCTCCTCGTTGAAGAGAACGGGAACGCCCAGCCGCACCGCCATGCCTACGGCGTCCGTGGGTCGTGCGTCCATGTCCAATGTTTTTCCGTCCGCGGAGAGCACGATTCTTGCATTGTATATCCCGTCGCTGAAGGAATCTATCCGCGCCGAGGCGAGTCTTATTCCGTAATAATCAAGCATATCTTTCATTATGTCGTGCGTCATGGGCCTCACGTAAAATTTTTTCTCAGTTCCGGAAACTATCGATATCGCCTGATGCTCGCTCACTGTCATATTTACGGCACGGCAGTTGCCCGTGAGAATAAGCACATCGCCGCGCATTTCCGGCGTGACTTCAACGTAGTTGCTTGGCGATGCCGGCGCGTCCAGATAATTCTGTGCGTACAGGAAGACCAGAAACGCACCCACGCCTATCGCCGCCATCTTAAAATTTGCCATGACATCATCCAAACCTATATATACCCGAACCATACATTCAAATTATGGACTCACGGAACGCATTATTATTTCTCGTTCCACTATTAATTGTTTCATCTGTTCCGATTTCTTTCGCCGAGGAAGTCTCTACCGAAACTCCGCAACCGCCACAGCAGAACACTCTGCTTTCGGAGGAAATAAAACCGGAATCGGAAATTAATAAACAGGAAAATACAGTGAACCCGCCTGCTCTGATACGAAACGGAGAGCAGACGTTCCCTGAAGGCGATCCTTATCCCCGCGAAGGAGAACAGAAATCGCTGGAATCAGGTTTCATTAATGAAGAACCAAAGGAACGCCCCCAAATCCCGCAGGGATGCAGAGAAGAGCGAGACGCCAGTGGCTTTGTGAAAGTCACATGCGACACGCAACTACAATGTCCGCCTCCTCAGAAAGAGCAGGTTGACAAGTGCATGGAGAGCGGCGGGCATTCAACATATTCACGATCGCCCAATGGATGCGAGGTATTCAACTGTCAATTTACGCAAACTGCTGAGCTGCAGGGCGGCGTGTTCAAGCAATACGCGCAATGCCCGTCACAATCTGACACGGACGCAAATATAAGAAAATGCGAGAGCAACGGGCTGAAGGGCGTCATGTTCCAGCGAAACGGCTGCTCAGTCGTGGAATGCATAGGGGAACGGCAAAACAGGTGCCCGCAGATAACGCAGGAAGCAAAAGTTCGTGTGGAAGCCCAGTGCCAGGGCGCGCCGATAATACGAGACTTTGATGGCAACGGCTGCGAAGTCCTCAGGTGCGCGCCGCAAAATCAGTGCAGAACCAATATTGATCAGGGAGCCTACGCGGCGTGCGAGAGCCGCGGCGGCGAGATGATAACGAAGCGGGACAACAACGAATGCATAGTTTATGCGCAGTGCGTCACCCAGGGAGACGACACGAACATCTACGTTGAGAGGCCGACGAAGGAGCTGGATTCGGGAGAAATACTTTCCATCGCTTTCAAGCTTGAAAACCTTGCGGTCCAGCTGGATACGCTGGCGAAGCAATCGGACGACATAGCGTCGTATTACGCGTCCTCTGGCGAGCCGGCAGAAAAAAGATTCAGGCGCGTTTCGGACATGTTCCTTGCCGCCAAGTCCAGCGTTCAGGACATAAAGGGCAAGATACGTAGCAGGCTCGACACGCTTTCCATAGACGACATGGTGGAAGTGAAGCAGGACTTGAGATATCTCAAGGACGTGGTGATAAAGGACATTGTATATGTAATGCTTAGCTCTGATTCGGAAATAGAGAGCGCAGTGGAAGACGGAAAAACAAAGGATTGCGGGACGGACGAGCGCTGCTTCGACCGCGCGTTTAGGATATGTTCACCCGTTACTTTCCTGCCGGAAGGCTCGTCTGGTCCGACGGTTGAAGTGACAGGGCTTGATGGAAACGCGTGCGTGATGAAAGCGACATTATTCGACATGGACATGACGTGCAAGATAGAGAAGTATGCACTCGGTATAAGGAACCCTGAAACGGACGTGCTCCCGTATTGCCAAGGCTCGCTGCTTGAGAGCATGAAGACGCAGGGATTTGACAAAAGTGGCGGTGATATTTGCGAAGGACAGGACTGCAAAGAATTCTGCTCTCAGAACGCTGAAAACGCCAAGAAATGCCTTGACGAAATGGGCAATAAAATCCCGCCCGAAGCCAGACAGGGACTACGAGAAATAATCTCCGGTTCTTCGTCGGTGTCTCCAGCTGGACAGCAAGACTCTTATTATCAACCGGGCGGCGTCCAGACCCGTTCCCAACCGTATTATCAGTCTACGGTCCAGCAACCGTACGAGCCCCAGCAACAATACCCGCCGAGGCAGGACACAGGATATTACCAACCTGCGCAGCAGCCTTATCAACCACCGCAACCCTATAATGTTCCTAATCAGCAACCGCAGGAAGGAGGAGTAAGGTGATGATATGAACGCCAAAACGATTTTTATTCTGATTATAGCTTTAAGCGCCGTTGTTCTCATGGGTGGTTGCGTTTCCAACGACAACACGGTTAAGACGCAGGAAGACGCCGCGGGCACGACGCAGGATATAGTCAGCGGCGTGGACGAGGTAAGTGATACGCTGAACGACTTGGACACGAGCATTGGATAAGCAAAGAGAGCCCGCGTGGAATGCAAATAATCCCGCCGCATGCTGAATGACACGGGAAAGGATTTTTAGCACACAGTTCTGGCAGGGCTTGGTTTCGGCTTTATTACGAGGAATTCAAAGATTCCTCGTATACCCAAAGACTTTCCATGGAAAGTCTTTGTTGTAATTATTGCCGTTCATTCAAAGCGGCACTAACCCGCGGCGAAACTTGCGATTTCGCGCACTCCATGGATAAAAAAGGCTATCAAGAAAAAATAAAAAGAAGAACTATAATAAGGGCTCAGAGGTCACTGGGACGCACGGTTTTGCGGTCATTGGCTTTTGCTCTTTCCACAGCCTTTTCCAGCTTGTGCTCCATGACTATGTCCAAAGCATCCGTCAAGTCGCCGGAACTGTTCATGTCCCTGGATTTTATGAAATCCTTCACCTTGCTTGTTACGACGTAAGACATTCTATCACCTGACTTATTTGATAATACAGGGTTAAATATCTGCTCCTGCTAACATTGCGGCGTTGCAGTATTAATTCGTTATAGCACTCAGATTCTCATCTTTTTCGCGTTTATCAGGGCTTTCATCCGCTTGCTTTTGCGCTCTATTTTATCTATCTTTTCCAGTTGCCTGTCCAGGCCGTCATAAAGCTTCATCCTTCCATTAAGCTCGGCTACGTGACGGGACGATAAAGGTATCTTCACCGCTTTGTCATTCTTGTAGTCGTATATCCACGCGCTGATTCCTATAAAATAGCCGCCTGCAGTGCCGCTTATCCTTCTCCTGCTGACATCGTACTTCCACTTTTGCTTTGTCGGACTTTTCTTGACAAAGAGCAGTAGCGATACGTCGTCCTTGCCTCCTTTATGGAGTTCTTTCATGTCGTGTTTGCTCAGCTTGTCCGGGCCGTCCGGATGAGAGTGAAAGTCGCCCACTACCTTCATACCGGAAATGTACCGAAGCGTGTTGTTTATGCGGTTCTCCCGCGCCTTGTCCAGGGACACGTATTCGTAGTCGCGGACGGCCGTCTGGAACGTTGCCGCCTGGTCCAGCATTATCGCGCCGTTGCGCTTCCTGCCAAGCAGGATGCCGTAAGTCTCCTTTTTATATACTTCCAGCGCCGAGAGTATCGTGCTTATCATGACGGAACGGGAAAGAACGGCGCGCATTCGTGACTTAGACACGCAAAAGCATAAAAAGGAAGTCCTGCTTTTTCTATATTCACGACTTGCGGGTGATAAAAATAGAAAGGTTTAAGAACCTTTCTATTGTAGTAAGTGGCATGGACGTGAAAAGGAAAGGCATGGGTTACCTGACGCGGGAAGACCTGGACATGCTGGAACAGGCATCCGCCCGCGTGCTGAAGCACAAGAAAACGTTCGTGGCAAAATCCACGTGCAAGTCGTGCAGTTATTCCTGGTTCTATGACACCATAAAATGTCCCTCCTGCGAGTCCAAAGAGATAAAAATGGAGAAGAAGAAGGAGTAATAATATGGAAATTTTAGCAAGATGGGAGTGTATCAGGGATGCGATTCTTGCCGCGATGCAATATCATAGTAAAGCGGCTTCTAGAGAGTTGATACTGGTACACAGTCCCCAAAAAAGCTTTATGCGTTATAATACTAAAAAATCGGAAGTTTAGAGGTAAATTCCCTGAAAGTAGGAACAGAATTAATAAAGGAGTTTAGTGGACAGCCTACTAAATACGCATAGTGACCCGAAGAAATTGCCAAGGGCTATACGCCGGTTTTCATAGTCACAGTGGCGGCAGGCATCTCTTCTCCGGATTGCACTGACTTCATGTACAGTTGCCTGGAGAAATTAGTCGCTTTGGGATACGTAGAAATCGCAGAGCAGAGACGTTTTCCGTCAGATTCGCCTGTGTTCCGCAAACGATTCGGCGACGCGGCAGTAGATACGGGCAGTCTTATGTACAAGCTGATGCTGACTGGCAAAGGCAACGCGTATGTTCCCAAGGCAGAGATTCCTTTATAGTCCGCATGCCCCAGAACCAATAAAAGCGTTCGCTCCAAAACAGAGTAATGCACCCTCTCTATCTTCAGGACTTCTATCTCAAGGAATTCAACGCCACCGTCATGGAAGCGGACGGCAAACTCGTCACGCTGGACAACACGGCATTCTATCCCGGCGGTGGCGGGCAGCCGTGCGATACCGGCACGATACGCAAAGGCAATGAAACGTTTTCCGTCTTCTCCGTGAGAAAGGAAAGCGGACAGATAGTCCACGAACTTGACAGGGAACTGTCCAGCGGCGACAAAGTTCATTGTAATATAGACTGGCAACGCCGCTATGCGCTCATGAGAATGCACACGGCGGCGCACGTTTTCAGCGCTATAATCCACGGAGACACGGGCGCGCTCGTCACCGGCAACCAACTCGGCGCGGAAGAGAGCAGGATGGACTTTGCGCTGGAGCGCTTTGAGCGGGAGAAGATAGGCGAGTGGGCGCGAAAGGCGAATGAAGCGATGGCAAAGAGCATGGAAGTCCGGCATTATTTCCTTCCGAGAGAAGAAGCGCTGAAAATGGAAGGAATGGTGAAGCTTGCCAACGCGCTGCCGCCAAACGTCACGGAACTACATGTAGTCGAGATAGGCGGCATAGACAGGGAAGCGGACGGTGGGACGCACGTCGCGAACACGCGGGAGATAGGCACGCTGGAAGTAACGAGAATAGAAAGCAAGGGAAAAAACAACCGCAGAATCTATTTTAAAATTCCACTGTTATAACGCAGTGGAATTTCGATGTTTAAACTGGTATAACGGGAATCATTTCTTTTTCTTCTTTGCCACAAAATTCACCTCTTCTTCATTGACTGAAATCAAAAAAAGTTTTTATGAAGTGGAAAACGGGAGAACGGAAGAAAAAAAGAAAAGAAAAAATTCAGAAGATACATATAAATTTATTTCTTCTTCTTTTTCTTTGCTGCCATTAAAGTCCACCTCTTACATAGAATGTGGCTATGCTATATTTAAGCATTGCTTTTGTTTACAATATAAAATTTGCGTGACACAGATAACTATGATGCTGGAAATTTTTCTTGGCACGAATGAGCGCGGCGAAGAAGTGTCGTGGAAACCGAAGGAAGAAAAAAATCCGCACTTTCTGGTCGTCGGAACGTCCGGCTCGGGGAAGACGGAGACGCTGAAAGCAATGATCCACGAACTTTCCGAGCAGGGCGTGCCCTCGCTCATCATAGACTTCCACCAGGATTTTGAAGAGCTGGCCGATGACGTGCTGGACTTCAACAGTGTCACGATAAACCCGCTGGAATTCTCGCCGGAGACGCCCGAGTCGGTGATGTACAAGGTTTCCCACATACTCAAAAAGATATTCGCGCTGGGCGTGCAACAAGAGGGGCTGCTACAGGACGCGATACTGACTGCCTACAGAGACAAGGGCGTGGATATAAAGTCGACGCAGACGAAGGAAGCGCCGACTTTTGAGGATGTCAAGGACACGCTTGAAAGCATGATGGAGCGGCTCAGAGAAGAAAGAAGACCGACACAGACCGTGGAAACGCTCCTTGTGCGGCTTCGCCCGCTGTTCAACACCGGTTTCTTCACCCAGAAGAAGAGCACCGTGCCGTTCAAGAAGATTTTTTCCGAAACGACCGTGCTGAAGCTGAAAAATATGCCGACTGAAGAAGTGAAGTATGCGATAGCCGAGTTTTTCATAAACAAGCTGAAATATGAGCTTTACGCGCGGGGCAAAACCGACAAGATAGTCCTTTACTGCGTCGTGGACGAGGCGCACAGGCTCATAGACGAGCGTTCGCCTCTCAACGACCTGCTCCGCGAGTCGCGGAAGTACGGAACGGGTGTCATTCTTTCCTCGCAGCGCCCATCTGATTTTTCGGATACTGTTTTAGCCAACGTGGGCGGCATAATGGCACTGCAGTGCCGGCTGGAGAAAGATGCCATCTTCGTTTCGAAACAGATGGGAGTGGACTTTGAGAAGATAAAGAACCTGACAGAGGTCGGCATGGGCTACCTGAATCTTTCTTCGCGTGAAGGCACGGAACTCGTGAGAGTGAAGCCACTTTGGAAGAGGAAGAAAACAAAAGAGAAGAAGGAAAAGAAACGCGAGGAAACTGTCCGCGTGACGGACGAATACCGCATATTTCCGCCGATATTATGGCTGGAACGGGGGGCAAAAATAGTTTTCTCTGATTTCAAAACGGGCGCAGCCTGCGCCATCGTGCTGGGCGGGGCGTTCGCTTTTCTCCCTACCCAACAGTCACTCATAGTGACGCTGGCCGCAGTCGCAATAGCAATGATAATAGGAAGAAATAACAGTAAAGAACATTAATTTTGGAACATTTGATATGTTCTTTACTTATAGTAAACTGCCCGCCACTACAACTTGACGCACAGAGCTGTATGACAGCTTCGCTTTCCGTCGCGTCATACAGCATGTGGCGGGCGGTGTGAAAGTGACGTCACGCGCATGGTTCGGCTTTTGGCGGAGCGGGTTCGTCTTCGGTTTTACTTGGTGTAGTTTGGTTGGGGAATGGCACATTAACCCACTCTTGTCTCATCCGCCCGCTAAAGCGGGCAGCTTTCGGTATGCGGGTTGTAAATTGCAGCTAAACGTTTCATTATCATTGCAATTTGCTATAAGTTACTTGTTGGAAAGGCCTTTTTTCTTTACGAACCCCCAGAGTTTCTTGGTCATCTCGCTTGGCGCGATGGGCGCCGAACCGAAAATCTCTTCAAGCGTCTCGCTCCTGCCTTTGAAGTTTATCACATAGCCACCAAAAGGCTTCTTAGCACTTTTCGACTTACCGAACAATTTCAGCAATCAATTCACCTCTTTTTAATTAATCTACTGTTGCCGATGCCTCTTATAGCTTCCGTTTTTATATATCCGGTCGCTTCCAGTCGCTGGAGAAGACGATAAAATTTCGTGTAACCCATTTTTTCCTTCACGCGCTCGAACAACTCGCCGGATCTTATTCCGCCATCGGGAACAAGAGGCAAGAGCTCGCCTTCCTCCTGATGTCGCGACTCTGTTACTACATGTTCCCTATTGACTATGGTGGAGGAGGACGCCTCAGCTCTGGCGACTGCTTTCCGTATGGCTTCTACGCCGAAGCGCAAATCCTTTTTCGCAAAGGTCGCGGAAACAATTTCTTCCAGAACAGGGGGCCGCATCACCCCGTCGTACAGGCCAAGCGCGCAGCGCTGGGCAAGAATTTCGCCAATCTCTCGCCGAGTGTAATCCGGAAACGCTATCTCGTCCGGCTGGAAAACCGAGCGGACCTTGTCGTCAAGCCTGTGAAGTATGCTATTGTTGGCAATAGCTATAACGCAGACTTTGACGCCGGCATAGGACTCTCCCGCGCGGAGCAGGTCGTAAAGCACGCGGTTCATCTCAGAACCGAGATATTGGACGTCGTCTAGCGCCACCACAAGGCTTCTCTTCTCATTCACGAGCTTCCTGAAAATCTTGTCGTATATGGACGGCAGGGGAACGCCCGTCTCCGGCGGAAGGAATCCGAAAAGCGAGCGGTGAATTTCGGCGAATATGCGATAAGGCGAGGAGCAGATTTCGCTGTTGATGCAGACGGCGTAAGGGCCGGAAAGCTGGCGGAACGTTATTTTCACGGCAGTCGTCTTGCCTGTGCCCGGATTGCCTGTAAGAAGGAGGTTCGATGATTTCTTGTTTCGCATGGCAGGGCGCACCGCGCCTGCTATTGAATGCAATTGGCTGTCGCGGAAAGAGAATATTTCCGGAACGTAATCAAAAGAGAACGCGTCTTCGTTTTTGAATAACGTTTCCTCGGCGAGAAGAATCTTTGCCATGCACATAATTGCCGGGAACGTATTAATTGACTGGCATCAGGCGAAGAGCATGAAAGCGAGCAGCACTATCAGCGCCATGCCAGTGGAAATAACGAGCATCTTTTTGACGTTCTTCCAGTCTTCCCGCTTCTGACGCGCCTTTTCTGCATCCGACTGCTTTCGTTGTTTATTCTCTTCTTTCAACGAATGCGCCGCAGGCATATATTTAGAACGCAATTAAAGGTATTTATGGGTTTCCCCGTATGTTTGTTGGTATGAAATTCGAGGAAATGAACATTGACCAGAGAATGATGGAACTCATTCATAAACTGGGCATAACGGAACCGACAGAGATACAGGAAAAAACCATACCCTATGCCATGCAGGGCAAGGACGTGGTAGGGCAGAGCATGACGGGCTCGGGAAAAACGCTGGTTTTCGCCGTTTCCATTGCGCACAACGCGAAAAGGGGTGAAGGCGTACAGGCCCTTGTGCTTGTGCCGACGCGCGAGTTGGCGAACCAGGTCGGCGACTATATGCACTCCGTGCTTTTCGGGGGGATAAGAGTATGTAAAGTTTTCGGCGGCGTTTCCATCAATCCTCAGATATCCGAGCTGCGCCACGCTGAGGTCGTGGTCGGAACGCCGGGGCGCATTCTGGACCACATCAACAGAAACACTCTCAATCTCAAAGGCGTCAGGACGCTTGTGCTGGATGAAGCGGACAGGATGCTGGACATGGGCTTCATTGACGACATAAGAAGGATAATGACGCGAATGCCGGAAAAGAGGCAGAACCTTCTTTTCTCTGCTACGGTGCCGGATGAAATACACAGGCTTATAAGGACGTTCATGCGCGAACCCGTGAGCATCAAGGCGCAGACGCTCGTTTCAAAGCATAAGCTGAAAGAAATATACTATGATGCCAATGACAACGAAAAAGTGTCGCTACTGATACACCTTGTGAAGCAGGAGAAGCCTTACCTTGCTATGATATTCTGCGGCACGAAGAGGACGACCGACGTTGTGACGGAAGCGTTAAGAAACAACGGCGTTGAAGCCGAGGCGCTGCACGGCGACATCCCGCAGGACCGCAGAATGCGCGTGATGGCGAGCTTCCACAAGTGCAAGCCGCGCGTGCTTGTCGCCACGGATGTCGCTTCGCGCGGGCTGGACATAAGCGATGTTTCCCATATATTCAACTTTGACGTTCCCCGGGACGCGGACTCTTACACGCACCGCGTGGGAAGAACGGCACGCATCGGCAGGGACGGAAAGGCGATAACGCTGCTGACGCGGGGCGACCACGAAGCGTTCAGGCGCATAATGCGCGTCCATCGCGACATAGAGAAGTTGGATGCAGGAGAATTCCCGAAACTGAAGATAATGATGGGCAAATACAGGAATGAAGGGCGGATGAAGAGCCGCTTCGGGCGGAGATGGTAGTTTTATAAAATTTGCCAACCTATTTATTTACAATGATTTCTTATACTATTGATGGTCTGCGTCAAGGCGAACCAGAAAGGATAATAGACGCAACGCGTCTTCTAACACCCCAAAACCGCAGAGTATATGATACACTCAGTGTCCTTGTGATCACCGGAACATATTCCAGAAAGTTGTCTGATACGGAATTACGCATGGCCGAAGAAATAGTAAGAAGCGTAACGGATGGCAGAATAACAATAACAGTTCATAGAGGACTTGGCGCTTTTTTGTATGGTTGATTACTTGTACTCCCGCCAAGTGCGCTTGCAACGAGTGCAACGGTAGAATTGCGTCGGCGGCTCGTCTGCGCTCCGCGTCTGAATCAGCCACCAGTAGGCGCGCCCGTTTCCGCATTTCCCGCATCTTACGTCGGTTTCCGGCAAATCCGGGCGGTTGTCCTCTATTACGATTGTCTCTTTCTTCTTTTTCTCACTAACAATTTTGTCGTGAGTAATGACTTGTGCCTTGCCGCAGTTGCGGCACCTGCTGCCGCCGGAAGAAACGATTATGCCGCCGCACGGGCAGAATTCCATTCCTTTCTCTTGGGCGGAAACATTCTTATGCTTTTACGCGGTATTCGCGGGACAGTAAAGAGACGGAAAAAGACTTCTCGTTGCCGGGTTTTTGGCGGCGCTGGCTCGTTTTGCTTTACTTAATTATCGTTTAGTCGGGGAATGTAAAAAAACTCACTCAACAATAATCGTCCCTTTCATGCCGTTCGCCCTGTGCTCGCCGACTGAGCAGTAGTATTCAAAGGTGCCTTTCTTGCTGGCAACGAATTCCACGAACGTGGACTCGCCGGCGGGAACGACGGATGTGGCGGCGCTTAGCTCGTCTACTTTCCAGTCGTGCATCATATCTTTTACCGTTAGCTCTACTCGCACCGTGTCACCTTCCTTGACGCGCAACTCCGGATTCTTCGCACCGTCAAGGAAGAACGCGAAGTTTTCGCCCGTGAGATTGAACGTGATGATGTTGACTGACTGTGCGATGGTTGTTGTGGGCGTTACCACAGTGGTAGTCGTGCCACCCGATGGCTGGGTGCAGCCGGAAACGAGAACCATGGACAGAAGCAGCACAGCCAAAATGCGATTTTTCATCTCCAACTATTGGCATAGGTGATATATAAAATTGCCGCGTGATTCGGTTTTTTGACTGTGTGTGTTCGTTTCGGTCTTTATTGTACTTATTTATCGTTTGGTTAGGGAATGGACTTCTAACCATAGTGCCCCACTATTTCGTGGGCAACAGCGGGCAAGCTTTATATGGATGCTACGCTATGACACGAGCAAGGTGGTAGAATGACCGTAGGCACCGTTGACGAGAAGTGGAGGGTAACTATCCCAAAAGAAGTGCGGGCAAGGGGCAACATTAGCGTGAGGTCTCCAGTGGACATCAAGTGGAGCAGAAAACAGATGGTTGTGGTATTCTTGCGCAAAAAACGAAGCGCAAAGAGAGCCGACACGTTGAACTGGCTGCTCCGGCATCCGGCGAAGGTTGATCCTGAGAAACTGAAGCGCATTGACTTGGGGCGCATAAAGAACGAAATGTGGTTTGCTTGATAATCGTTGACTCAAACGTTTGGGTGTTTCTCAACGTGGAGAACTACCCGGAACACGATGCCGCCATCAACGCGGTAAAAACCGCCAGTTCGGTGGGAATGGTAACCAACGTAATCATAGGGTCCGAGGTGTTCCACACGCTCAGCGCGATTCTGGGAAAAGGAGAAGCCCGGTTGCGAATGGAGAAACTGATTGATTCCGAGAGCGTCGTGTTTGTACCTATTGATTCGCCCACTTTGAGGCGGGCGATTGCATTAGCGGAGAGAAGTGAAATACGCATAAACGATGCGGTGATTGCGCAACAGGCTTTGGAAATGGGTATCCCGTTGCTGACGGACAACGTCAAGGATTTCAAGAAAGTGCATGGTCTGAAAATAGTCCCGCTTCGCGGAAGGGATGCGTAACACGCCGAAATTTCGCAAGCGAATTATCCTGTACAAGGGAGGCGAGGCACGAAGTGCCGCAGACCGCTCTTATCTCTTTACTGCAACGCACGGCAAGAGCGAAACTGTCATACAGCTTTGTGCGTCCAATCACTTCGGTGGTTTTCGGGGTGCGGGTCATAAAGCTGCTATTTTTCCTTCAAAATAGCCATTAACAAAAATTTCATCGCCTGTTATGCCCGGCTGTGAGAAGCACTATCCGATTTATTTCCG
>DATDXW010000009.1:0-20313 GCA_035289125.1 archaeon
TAGTCTGGTTGGAGCACTCGACTGATAGGCTTGACAAAAGCATCGGAAAGAAAGACAGTCTTTCCCGCAAATCGAGCGGCCGGCAGTTCAAATCTGCCCGGGCCCATTATATACAAAGGGGTATATACAGTACCCCAAAAATTGAACGCTTTACAACCCGCATACCGAAAGCCGCCGAAGCGATTGGACGCACCGTGCACGGCAGATTCGCTTTCGCCGCTATCCGAAGAAAAAGCGATAATTGGCTTCTTGCGCAATGCCATCAGAAAATTCTTTAAATTTCACCATTTCTATTAAGAACGCCTTTGAACGCACCCCGCAAGAAGAAGAGAAATAATAATAAAAAATACAAACGTAACCATCACGCTCTTCTTTTTATTCATATAACTCACTTAACTTTTGCGGTTTTTAACATTTACAATCCTCCGTTTGAAAACAAAGCCCATCAAATTCGGAGAATTCGATGTTTAAATATCTTTTCGTTCAATAAAGAAGTGCTCTCATGTACCCGGACGCAAGCCGCAGTCTTGTTCTACGTGGTGTAGTAAGGTGCTGGACGCACGAAGTGCGTTATACAGATAGGGCTTATAAAGGCAAGGTATAATAAAAGGAAGGTAATATGCCACACAGACAAAGACCACGAAGAGGATCGTTGCAGTTCTATCCGCGCAAGCGGGCCGCGCGCATCTATTCAAAGGTATCGATTTTTCACGGCACTGAAGAAAAGCCGCTGGCTTTTGCCGGCTGGAAAGCAGGAATGACTCACGTTAAATTCACGGAGCCAAACAGCAAGTCTCCGTCTCACGGGAAAGCCGTTGCCAAGGCAGTGACTATTATAGATACTCCTCCGCTTCTCGTATGCGGCGCCCGTTTCTACGCGGGCAGGCGCGCCATAGGCGAGAAATGGATGGATAACCTGCCGAAAGACATACAGGGAAAAACCGGTAGGCAATTAGGAAAGGTCGTTGAAGGCGCGGAGGACGTGCGCCTAATAGTCGCCACGCAGTCGCAGAACAGCTCCATGAAAAGGGGAACGGAAGTTTTTGAAATTGGCGTTGGAGGCAAAAACAAGACGGCAGTGGCAACGTCGCTCATAGGAAAGCAGATAAGCGCGAAAGACGTTTTTGCGAACGGCGAAAAAATAATCGTTTCTTCCGTGACAAAAGGGCACGGATTCACAGGACCTGTGAAGAGATTCGGGATAAGAATCCAGACCAGGAAAGACAAGCAAATGAACAGGCATCCGGGTTCGCTGGGGTCGGAAAGCCCTGGTAACGTTGACCCGAGAACGCCGATGGCAGGGCAGTACGGTTACTTCAACAGAACGGAAAAGAATAAGCGCATATTTCTCATAAGCAACGATGTCGCAAAGATAGCGCCGAATGGCGGATTTCTTAATTATGGAGCGGTAAAAGGGGACTATATGCTCGTAGAAGGCTCGGTTCCGGGCCCGAAGAAAAGGCTGGTGATACTGAGGAAGTCAGACGGGAAAACGTCGCCTGTGGAACTTTCATACATATCGACGGAGAGCAAGCAGTGAGCAAGACGCAGCAAAAATAATATGGGATACGATTCACGAATGGAATGAGTGAAGGGTATATGGCTTCAACTAAAGTTTATGGCATGGACGGGAAAACTGACGGTAGCATAGAGTTGCCGCAATTCTTCATCGGTGACGTGAAGATTCCCCTCATAATCAAGGTAGTAAGCGCGATACAGAGCAACAAGCGCCAGTCGTATGGTACGGACCCGTTGGCAGGTGCCCGTTCTTCCGCTCACTACCACGGGAGCAGGCACTATCGTTTCTCGATGATGAACAAGGAAATGGCAAGAATATCCAGAATACATGGCAAAGTCGGTTACCTTGCTATGACTGCAAGAGTTGTCGTTCAAGCCGTGAAAGGCAGGCGTGGAATGCCGCCGCGCGCGGAAAAGAACTGGACGAAGAAGATAAACAGGAAGGAAATGGCAGCTGCGATAAAATCGCTAATAGCTGCCACGGCAAACAAAGAAATGGTGAAGGCGCGCGGGCACAGATACGCAAGCGAACTGCCCGTGATCGTCGTTAATGATTTTGAAAACGTCTCAAAGGCGAAGGAGATATACACCTTGCTGGAAAATATTCTCGGTAGGGAAGAAATGGAGAGGTGCTCGGAAAGGAAAGTGCGGGCAGGAAGGGGCAAGACGCGCGGAAGAAAGTATAAAGTGAAGGCGGGCCCGTTGCTTGTATTCTCAAAAGCGTGCCCAGCGATGCGCGCTTGCGCGTCGCTGCCGGGCGTTGCGTCGGCAACGGCTTCTTCTGTTTCTGCCGAGATGCTTGCGCCGGGAGCCCGGCCGGGAAGGCTCACGGTTTACACACAGTCAGCTATCGACGCGCTAAAAAAGAGGCTTGAATGAAAATGGAATCAAAAACAGCGGAGAAGAAAACAACCAAAGCGCCAAAGAATAATGACGCTCGTGCTGTTGCCACGCAAAGTTCTGCTGTTCCCTTCACTTTTGTCAAGTTCGCTCTCATGACGGAAAAATCCGTTCAGGGCATCGAGGCGCAGAACAGGATGGTGTTTATAATTGAAAGGAAGGCGACAAAAGAAAATGTTGCCAAAGAAATAACGGCGATGTTCAACACGCCCGTCAAAAGCGTGAGGACGATGTTTGACCAGGACGGCAGGAAGCGCGCTTTCGTGGCCTTCAAGAACGCAGGCGCCGCAGGGGAAGTGGCAATAAAATTAGGAATAATATGACGTGATTGTGATGGTACAACAAGCGATTGAAAAGAGAATAGGACCATATACGGTGACAGTAACACATGACGAATTTCCTGAACTTTCTGTGTTATCTGAATATATCAGATTAGCAGGCTTCACGTATTATAATGGTAACCCTTTATCAATATATGGGGTATTCGCTCCGAGTTTAAAAATTGGACGAAGAGTATGTCTAACAGATCGTCCTGCGCAAATTTGGGTAGAAAGAAAATTTGATCACGAAGAAGAATATGGAAGTGAAGTTGCACCTATCGTGTTTTATTTATACGGCGACACAGAGAGCGTCTTGAACGCAGAAGCTGAAATAAAAGCAGCATTTGGTGTTTGAAATGGGAAAGAATCTTATTCAGCAGCGAAGAGGAAAGGGAAACACGAGATACCGCTCTCCATCGCATAGATTCCGCGGAAAAGTCACGTATGATTCAATACCGAAAGGCGCAACTCATGGCATCGTACGCGCCATAATAGATGCGCCAGGGAGGACCACGCCTCTCGCCGAAGTCACGTACGGCGATAAAACCGTTCTCCATCTTCCTAATGCAGGAATGAGCGTAGGGCAGACGTTGAACGTAGCGGAGCTGGCGGAAGGCAATATGGTCACGATAAGGGACGTGCCGGAAGGGACAAGTATATTCAACATAGAACTAACGCCTGGGGACGGCGGCAGGCTTTGCCGCAGTTCGGGCACAGCAGCTACCGTGATAGCACGGGAAGGAAACAGCGTGACCGTGCTTATGCCTTCAAGACAGCAAAAGAAAATACCGGGGAACTGCCGCGCAACAATAGGCGTGACCGCAGGATTCGGAAGAAAGGACAAGCCTTTCATGAAGGCTGGGAACAAGCACCACGCAATGAAGGCGCTGGGCAAGCTCACTGCAATAACGTTACCGACACACATGAACGTCGTGCAGCACCCGTTCGGCGGCAAAAACCTCGGCAAGCAAAAGAACGTGTCCCGCGACACGCCACCCGGCAGAAAGGTCGGTAACCTCTGGCCGAGAAGAACAGGGAAGAAGAAGCGATGATGATGGAAATGAAAGTAAATATAAATAATATGGGATACGACTTGGAAACTGTCAGACGCACGGCTGGTCAAAGCCGTCATACGGCATCGTGCGTCAAGTTGCTTAAGTGAGCGAGGGGTACTATGGCAAAGAAATTCACGTTCAAGGGAAAGACGATAGAAGAGATGCAAAGCATGACGCTGGAAGAAGCAGCGAAGCTGTTTGACTCCCGCGCTCGGCGTGCGTTGTCGCACGGTTTCACGAAAGCGGAGAAGAACTTGGTGGAAGACATACGAAGGAATGACGGCAAGCTCGTCAAAACGCATTGCCGCGACATGGTGATAATACCGGAAATGGCAGGCGTCAAAATCGGGATATACAACGGCAAGCAATTTTTGCCGGTAGAGATAAAGCTGGAAATGCTCGGGCACAGGCTCGGCGAGTTTGCGATGACTCGCCAGAAAGTCAAGCACTCCTCGCCCGGAATAGGCGCGACGCGCTCCAGCAAGTCGGTGGCATTAAAGTGATGGGTATGATAACAAGCAAAAGTCTGGGTTATAACATAGTAGGGCATATCAGAATATCTGCAGATATAGTTCTGCAACCAGACGGAACCTCCATTGCGCGATACTTCATACTGGACAGATGTATTGGAGAGGCAACTATTCCGGGGGATACGCTGAATTCAAAAGTATCCGAGTATGTATGGGCGCAGGCGCCTAAAATATTGGAGAGTGTGCGGTGGTAATCATGCCGTACACATTCACGCCGGAACAAAAGCACGCGAAAGCGTATGGAAGCAACCTCAGAATCAGCCCGAAGAATGCGGGCATACTTTGCAGGGCGATAAACAAAAAGAAGCTTTCCGCAGGCAGGCGTTTGCTTTCCGACATTGTTGAGCGGCGGAGAAGTCTGGAAGGAAAATATTATTCAAAGGCGGCCGAGGAAGTTTTATCATTGCTCAATAGTTGCGAGAAGAATGCAACTAATGCAGGATTGGAATTAGGCAAGATGTTCATTCATGCCACGGCTTATCGCGGCTCGGTCCTGCGAAGAAGGCGAAGAAGGAGCGGATTTGGCTCGCGAATGAAGATAACCAATGTGGAAATGATGCTTATAGAAAGGGGGAAAGCGGCAACGAACGCACAGAAGAAGGAAGCGAGGGCTGACAAGAAATGAAGGAAAGGATATTCATAACCCGTGCAAAGGAAGAAGTGAACCTTACGGAGTTCGTGAGAAGTTATTTCAAATCCGCGAAGTGCGGTGACATAGAGATACAGAAGACGCCGATAATGACGCGTATCGTGCTTCATACCACGACGCCCGGGCTGATAATAGGGATGGGCGGGGAGCGGATAAAGGACGCAACGGAAATATTGCGAAGCAAGTTCAAGATAGAAAATCCCCAGATAGATGTGCAGAAGATAGAGGACCAGTATCTGGACGCGAAGGTGATGGCGAAGTCTCTGGCTTCCCAGGTGGAAGGCGGGATGAATTACAAGCGGCTGGCGAATCTCACGCTGGAGAAGATAATGCGCGCCGGCGCTGTGGGATGCGAGCTCATACTGTCCGGAAAGCTGTCCGGCGAGCGCTCGAGGCGCGAGCGGTTCACGCAGGGCTACATAAAAAAATGCGGCGAGCCCTCGTTGACGATGGTGCGGAAAGGATTTGCCGTTGCCACCCCGAAGCTGGGGAACATAGGCGTGGTTGTAAAGATAATGGTTGAAAGGCCCGTGCCGATGCACATCAAGCTAACTGCGTTGATGAAGGCGCAAAATATCAAAAACGTAGAGGTTCTGGCCGCGGCGCACGAGCTGAACAAGAAGACAGAGGAAATGGCTGCTGCAGAAAACACGGAAGAACCGGTTCAGGAGGTGGGCAAGTAATGGCTCTCATAAAGAAGGACAAGCTCAAGGCGATGAAACCAAACGAGATAGAAGATAAAATAAAGGAAATAAAGTTTGAACTTTCAAAGGAGCGTGCATTGAGCGAAGTTGGAAGCACTGCCAAGAATCCCGGCAACATTCGCGAGATGAAGCGCACGATAGCCACGCTTCTTGCGAAGCAGGGAGGTGCTGGCAAATAGCCGTATGCACCAAGTGTGGGTTGCCGAAAGAGCTTTGCGTTTGCGAAACAATTGCCAAGGAATCGAAGAAGATAACCGTCATCGTCGAAAAAAGACGTTACGGGAAATTCGCGACCATAATAAAGGGCATGGAAGATTCGCAGATAAACGTGAAGGATTTAGTGTCAAAGCTGAAGTCCCGGCTTGCCTGCGGAGGAACTTACAAGAACGGCGAAATAGAGCTTCAGGGAAACCATAGGGACAGGGTAAAGGAGATACTTGTAAAGGAAGGTTTTCCGGAGGACATGATAGAGGTCAAATGATGATAAACGCGAGGAGTATAGCACAGCACGAGTTGATAGGGCTTGAATGCGAGGTTGTGGAATCGCGCAACCCTTCCCAGCGTGGGGTGCGCGGACGCGTGATTGATGAGGGAATGAATGTAATTGTAATTAGGACGGCAAAGGGGGATAAAAAGATAGAGAAGAAGGGGACAAAACTAAAATTTATCCTCGGGCGCGGAAAGGTGACGCTTGACGGCAGTTCGATAGCTGTCCGGCCGGAAGACAGGATAAAGAAGAGGTCAAGAAGATGGTAAAATCAAAAGGAATCGGTATAGAAGCGCAGGAGCCTAAAGCTATGTGCAGCGACGCCAAGTGCCCGTGGCACGGGCATGTAAAAGTCCGCGGCCGCGTGTTTATGGGCAAGGTATATTCAGCCAAGGCGCTGAAAACCGCCGTAGTCAGGTGGAATTATTATAATTATTCACAGAAGTTCGAGCGTTATGAAAGAAGGAACACAAAAGTCACCGCGTATAATCCGGAATGCATAAACGCAACTGCCGGAGATACTGTGACCATCGTGGAATGCAGGCCGCTGTCCAAGACTAAAAAATTTGTGGTTGTTGAGAAAATATGAAGGCTACTACATCGAGTATGACCAAAGGCGTACAGCTTATGTCGCACCTGCAGTGCGCCGACAACTCCGGGGCGAAAGAGCTGGAAATAATAGCCGTGAAAGGTTATCATGGCGTGCTCAGAAGACTGCCGGCAGCAGGCGTAGGCGACGTGGTGGTGTGCACGGTCAAGAAAGGAAAGGAGAAAATGATGCACCAGATGGTGCATTGCGTCATAGTCAGGCAGAAGAAAGAATTCAGGAGAAATGACGGCACCAGAATAAAATTTAGCGATAATGCCGCGGTTCTTGTGAACCCCAAGACTTTCGAGCCCACGGGCACGGAAATAAGAAGCGTTGTGGCACGGGAAGCCGTGGAGCGCTTCTCGATGATAGGCAAGATAGCAAGCATGGTGGTATGATGAAGAAAATATATTCACGTTCATGGGTAGGCAGCAGCCAGCCGAGAAAGCAGCGCAAGTACAGGTACAATGCACCTTTGCACTTGCGCCACGCCATGATGGCGACGCATCTTGACAAAGCGCTACGCAAGGAAACAGGCAGGCGGTCGATGAGCGTACGCAAAGGCGACGAAGTGGTCATCATGCGCGGGGAATTTCGCAAGCACAGCGGCAAAATCGTTCGCGTGGATATGAAAACGTTAAAGGTGTACGTGGAAGGTGCAAAGAGAAAGAAGGCATCGGGGAAGGAGGTTGACATCCCCATTGACACGAGCAATCTGGTAATAACAAAGCTGTACAGGGATGACAAGAAACGCAAGGTGAGTAAATGACATACCCCTCGCTCGCTTTGCTCGCAAGTCGTATCCCATATTATGCTTCCGCCCCCTCGATGCTGTATGACGCGTTACGCGCGTCAGTTCCCACCGAGTGCGTATCCCATATTATAGACGACAAGAAATGTAAGGTGAACAAATGACTTTAAAAAGAAATACCATGCCGGGATTCTGGAAAATGCAGAGGAAGACGAATAAGTTTGCAGTCGAGCCGCTACCGGGGCCCTACAAGAGAGCCGTTTCAATACCTTTGGCGGTGCTTTTGAGGGATATACTGAAATATTCGGCTACTGTGAGAGAAGCAAAGCACGTGCTGGGAGAGGGACTGGTGAAAGTGGATGGCATCACAAGAAAAGAACACAGATTCGCTGTAGGGGTTATGGACATAGTTTCCGTAGGCAGCGAGAATTACATAATCATGCCTGGAAAGAAGGGCCTCGAAACAAGGAAAATCAAAGATGTCACAAAAAGGCTGTACAAAATAAACGGCAGAAGCGTAGTGAGACGCGGCAAAGTGCAGTTGCATCTTTATAACGGGTGGAATATGCTCGCAGAAGGCGACTATATGCCGGGTGATACTCTAATAATGGAGACGGGGACGTTGAACATAAAAGGCGTGCTCAAGATGAAGGAAGGCTCGCATGTCGTGATAACCAAGGGCAAAAACAGCGGCATGCAGGGAAAGGTAAAGAAAATAATAATAACGAAAGGATCCCAGCCCAACATAATGGTCATCGAGAGCGACAACGGTGAGATAGCACTGCCGAAGGATTACGCTTACGTGATAGGCGAAGACAAGAGTGAAATAGAGAGTGAGTAATATGGGATACGCACTCGCAAAGCGAGGGGTATTAATATGGATATGAAAATCATACGGATTGAGAAAGTGGTCTGCAACATTGGATGCGGCACTCATACGCCCGTGGAAAACGCGAAGAAGGTGCTGGATGCGTTGTCAGGCAAAAAATCTGTAATAATCAAGACATACAAGAGGAACACATTCGGCGTGCCGAAAAACAAACCGATAGGATGCAAGGTAACCGTGCGCAAAGGTAGCGAGGCGTTCTTTAAAAGAATGATTGATGCCAATGAGGGGAAGCTGAAGCAGGCGAACTTCGACAACCACGGAAATTTCGCTTTCGGCATAAAGGAGTACATAGACATCCCAGGCATGGAATATGAACCGAAGATAGGCATACTCGGCATGGACGTGTGCGTCGCCCTTGAAAGGCCCGGTTATTCCGTGAAAAGAAGGAGGCATCCGGACAAAATAGGGAAGAAGCATGTAATAACAAAGGAAGAGGCAATAAAATTCGTGAAAGACAAGTTCAATGTCAAGGTCGAATAATTATGAGAAACAAAGCAGTGAAAAGGAAGCAGGGCCGTGGCTCAAGGAAATGCCAGCGATGCGGTACCATGCGCGGCATGATAAGAAAATACGGGCTCGTATATTGCAGGCGATGCTTCCGCGAGGTAGCATTGGACATTGGCTTCAGAAAATATGGGTGAAAGATATGAGGCATGACATGGTTTCGGACGTGATGTATACGTTGAATAACGCGGACAGGTTCGGCAAGCGTGACTGCTCCGTGCCTGCGTCCAACGTTGTAAAAGAGGCTCTTAAGATACTGCAGGAAGAAGGTTACATAGGAAGCTTCGAGCTTGTGGACGATGGGAAGTCAGGAACGTTCAGGGTGGAGATGATAGGTAAAATCAACAATTCCCGTGCCATAAGGCCGCGCTTTTCATCGCGCAGCAACAATTACGAAAAATGGGAACGCAGATATCTGCCGTCCCGCGACATAGGCGTACTCATAGTTTCCACGGCTTCGGGTATGATGACCCAGAAAAAGGCGCGGGATGCCGGAATTGGAGGAAAGCTGCTGGCTTATGTATACTGAGAAGGCGAAATATATGGGAATAAATAATATGGCATCGACTTGCGGAGCAAGGGGATCATGAAAAAAGAAATAGCGATACCGAAAGGCGTGGACGTAAACGCAGAAGGGATGAAAGTCACGGTGAAGGGTCCCAAAGGGATGCTGGAACGGGATTTCCACAATCCTACGATGCGCGGGATAAATATCGAGATAGGCGAGTGGTTTTCCGTTTCGTCTGAAGACGAAAGCAGGCGGATAAAGGCTATGGTAGGGACGATAGCGGCGCATGTACGGAACATGATAATAGGAGTCACGAAAGGCTACGAATACACGCTGGGAATACACTACTCGCACTTTCCTATAAATGTAGAAGTGAAAGGGGACGAAATACACGTCAAGAACTTCTTCGGCGAAAAGGGCGCGCGCATAGCACGGACATTCGGGAAAGTGGAAGTCAAGGCGACTAAAGACGTGATAACCGTGAAAGGCATAAATTCCGAGGACGTCGGGCAGACAGCCCTTAATATAGAGCAGATATGCCGAATAAGCGGCAAGGACAGGAGAATATTCAACGACGGCATATACATAACGTCAAAGGGGGCGGGAGCATGAGCAAGAAATTCAAGAATCAGGACTTCCGCCGCTTCAAGCGGATAGGCACAAAATGGCGCTTTCCGCCAGGCAGCCAGAGCAAGCTGCGTATCGGGAACAAAGGTGCAGGCATAAAGCCGAATGTAGGATACAGGACGGCGAAGGCGACGCGCTATACGGTGAACGGCAAAACGGTTACAGATGTCTATAACGCGAATCTTGCGGGTGCTGGAAAGGTCATACGGATAGCTTCTTCCGTGGGAAGAAAGAAGCTGCTGGTAATAGAAAGCGAAGCGAGAAAACTGGGAATAGAGATACTCAACAAAGGAAGGATAGTGCGGTTGATGAAATCGATAAAGAATAAAAGGAAGGCTGAGAAAGCTACACCACCTCCGAAAGAAGGAGACGGTAAAAACGGATGATAAGTGACAATCATGTTCATAAAATTTGCAAACGATAAGTGCCCGATATGCGGGAACGGCGGAAGCGCGATAGATAAGAGCCTGTTTAAATGCTCGGGATGCGACATGGCGTATGACCGATTCAGCATATTCGGCGAGCCGCGCGACCGTGGGGAGCATTGGAACTGACTATGACGCTCTTATCACAGAAAAGGCTGGCATCGCGCATATTGAAATGTGGAACAGGCCGCGTATGGATGGACCCGGCGAGGAACAAGGACGCCGAGGAAGCTATAACGGCTGCGGACATAAGAAAACTATGCGAAGCCGGCGTGATAAAAGAAAAGAGGGAGAAGGGCAATAGCTCGGGTAGAAAGCACGACGCGGCAAAGCAGAGAAGCAAGGGAAGGCGGAAGGGGCGCGGCTCCAGAAAAGGGAAGGCAACCGCTTTCCTGTCAAGGAAAGAAGCATGGATGAGAACCATACGCGCCCTGCGGAGCAAGCTTCGCGAAATAAGGCTGCGCATGGGAAAGAGAGATTTCCGCGTCGTTTACAGGAAAGCGGGCAGCGGGTTTTTCCGAAGTCGTGCGCACATGATGGTATTCATAGAGAGAAACAAGATGATGAAAGATGATGAGAAGAAGGCGTGAGCAAAAGACGGATTATGCCCAGAGGCTGGCCCTGCTTAAGAGCATGGAAAAGCGGCTTGTGGTACGGAAAGGCAGCAATCGCATACTCATACAGATAGTGGAATACACGCCTGACGGCGACATGACACTGGCAAGTGCCAATTCCCTTGAGCTTGCCAAGGTCGGATGGAAAGGGCATCCGGGCAACATGCCTTCGGCATACCTTACAGGATTGCTCATAGGCAGGAAAGCTTTGCAGAAAGGCATAAAGAAAGTGGTCGTGGACATAGGCACGCAATACTCGCATGCTACCGGGGTGCTGTATGCGGCAGTGAAAGGCGCCAAAGACGCAGGTGTGGACATACCTGTTTCTGCCGTGCCTGATGAGGGAAGAATAAACGGGACGCATATTGCGCGCTACGCCGCGGAGCTGAAGAAAAGCGGGAAAGCCAGATATGAAAAGCAGTTCTCCGCGATGCTCAAGAAAGGGACCACTCCAGAAGATGTGCCTAAAAACTTTGAAGAAGTAAAAGCGTCTATATCAAGGTCGTAAGTATGAAAGGAATGATTGAATATATATGGGATACGACTTGCGAGCAAAGCGAGCGAGGGGTCGGAAGCATAATATGGGATACGACTTGCGAGCAAAGCGAGCGAGGGGTATTGTGATTATGGAAAACGAAAACTGGGTTCCGAAAACGGCGCTGGGCAAGAAAGTCATGAGCGGCGAGATAGCCACCATGGACGACGTGTTCGCGTCCGGAAAGATAATCAAGGAACGGGAAATAGTTGACAAGCTTTTGCCGACTCTGAGCAACGAGATCATATACATCGGTGGCTCTGCCGGAAAGGGAGGCGGAAAAAGAACGACGCCTACAAAGAGAACGACGAGAATGCACGCGAGCGGAAGGCGTTATACCATCTCATCGCTGGCATGCATAGGCAACAAGGACGGTTATATAGGGCTTGGCACGGCATCTTCGCAGGACAATAGGAAAGCGATTTTCAAAGCCACTGAAAATGCCAAGCTGAACATGATACCCGTGATGAGGGGATGCGGATCGTGGGAATGCGCATGCGGGCAGTCTCATTCCATTCCGATGCAGACAGAGGGCAGGTACGGTTCGGTGAACGTGAAACTTCTGCCTGCGCCCAAGGGCATCGGGTTGTGCATAAACAACGAGGCAAAGAAGATAATGAGGCTTGCGGGAATAAAGGACATATGGGTGAAAAGCCGCGGGCATACGTCAAGCCACATCAATTATGCTTACGCCGTTTTTGACGCACTGAAGAAAATGAACGTTTATAAGGGGAAATGATATGTTGGCAGCAATAAGATTACGTGGGAGTGCTTCGACAAGAAAGAGCATAGAAGACACTCTTAGAATACTGGGCATGGGCAGGATGAACTCGGCTATCATTGTTGAAGACAGTGAGCAGAAAAAAGGCATGTTGCTCAAAGCCGGAGATTACATAACGTGGGGAGAAGCCACAGAAGAGACTAAACAAATAATAGAGAAAATGAAAGGGCACCTCAAGCCTGCCAAAGGCGGAATAAAAGGCATACGCGGCAGGTATCCCAAAGGCGAGATGGGATATCGCGGCAGCGCGATAAACGAGTTAATAAAGAAAATGTTATAAGTGAGTGAAGTATAATATGGCATCGGCTTGGAAGCTGTCAGACGCACAGCTGGGCAAAGCCGTCATACAGAATCGTGCGTCAAGTTGCCGAAGCAAATAGCAGCAAGCACACATAATAATATGGGATACGACGCGATGGGAACCGACGCACAGCGGTGCGTCAATTCACTCCGAGAATGCGGGGTATGGATACAGATTCACAAATGAAATGAGTGAAGGGTATATGGTAAGCGACAGGACAAACAAGATGCGCGGGCGAAAGACGCGCGGCTACGGGGCAAAGAAGAAGCACCGAGGCAAGGGAAGCGCAGGCGGAAAGGGATGGGGCGGTTCCTCGAAACACAACCGTTCCTACGTCTATGCGTACGAGCCGGACCACTTTGGCAAGCACGGCTTCACTTCGCTATATAAAAGAAACACTATAGTCAACGTTGATGATGTCGCAAAAATGGAAGGCACGGAAATAAACCTCACCGAGAAAGGCATAGGCAAGCTTCTCGGAAAGGGCGAAATAAAGAAAGCCGTTAACGTCGTCGTTGCATTCTGCTCATCTTCTGCGAAAGAGAAGATAGAGAAGGCGGGCGGGACGGTCACGACTAGTAGTGAAGAGAAGAAATAAAGGCTAAAAAGTTTTCTGCATAGGTTTTATAATGTCTCTAAGTCACGTCTTTGCTCCTAAGGAAGAAGCGGAAAGGGCAGGATTTGTTCCGAAGCAAGCGGTAAACGTCTATGCATTCGCCAACTACAACCTTCAAGGAGTGGAATGGATTCCCTTTTACTCCCACTCCTGATGGCGATGTGTTTCGTAACACTAACGATGCAGATGATTATCATAATCGGGAGAAAGACCCGAGCTTCATCAGGATATTAGTGTATAGCGGCATCTGACTTTCTAATCCTTATTTAAAAATAATTCCCAAAGGAATTCTGATACAATGTCCCTATACGACGCGATACTTGCGAAGCTGCCTTCGGTGACAGAGCCGAAGGGCTACCTCAGCTTCATGGCACGCATGAAGTGGACGGCGGGCGTGATGTTTCTATTCCTGATAATGGGGCAGATAACGCTCTGGGGCGTTTCTTCCGCATCGCGCGAGCAGTTCCAGACGTTTGAAATGATACTCGGCTCCTCGATAGGCTCGATAGTCACGCTTGGAATAGGGCCGATAGTGACAGCGTCTATAATATTACAGATACTTGTAGGCTCGAAAGTCATAAATTTCAACACGTCCACGCCCGAAGGGAAAACCCGCTACCAGGGAACGCAGAAACTGCTTGCAGTGGGATTCTGCGCTTTCGAGGCGGCGATGTTCATAGCATTAGGCGCTGTGAAACCTGTGTCACCTGACATGACAACGCTTATTTTCCTCGTTGTCCAGCTTTTCGCCGGCGCGCTTATACTCCTGTTCATGGACGAGGTGGTGACCAAGTGGGGAATAGGCTCCGGGATTTCACTATTCATTGCAGCCGGCGTGTCAAAGACTATATTCGTCCGCGCTTTCAATCCTCTCGGCGGACAGGGAAGTGAGCTTTCTTTCGGGCTGATACCGCAGGCGATACAGTACTTTACATCGCAGGCCACGTACGCAGCTTTTGTGAACATACTGCCTGTCATATCCACGATAATAGTTTTTCTTCTCGCCGTCTATGTCCAGTCCATGAAAGTGGAGATACCACTGGCATTCGGTTCCATCCGCGGCTTCAGTAGAAGATGGCCACTCAAGCTTCTTTATACAAGCAACATACCTGTCATACTCATAGCCGCGTTGCTGGCCAATGTTCAACTGGTCGGCGCTGCGCTGGCGTCGCCTTCCCCGGACGGGTCAAGGTGCGGGCTGCTTGGATGCTTTGACGCCAACAACCAGCCGATATCGGGCCTAATACGTTTTCTTCAGGCCCCTTCAGACGTGTCGATGCATGTGTTCTTCACTACGTTTCTGCTTGTCATGCTTGCCACGGGTATAGTGGCATATTACGTGAAATATACCAACATAAAACGCCTGATACTCGGCGCCATCGTCACTGGAACTGCCCTGAGCGGTCTGGCCACTTTCTACCTGTCCGGAGGGTTGCCAAATCCGGACGTCGTACTGCAGGCGATAACGTATTTTCTCGTTATGACGCTCGGCTCCGTGCTGTTTTCAGTCATGTGGGTAAGCACCGCCGGCATGGATGCCTCTTCCGTGGCAAAGCAGATAGAGAGCATGGGCATGCAGGTGCCGGGCTTCCGCCGCGACCCGCGCATAGTGGAGCAGGTGCTTGACCGTTACATTCCGTCGCTCGCTATCATATCCGGCATTTTCATCGGCATACTCGCTTCCCTCGCTGACTTCACGGGCGCGCTCGGGACCGGAACAGGGATACTGCTCACGGTTACGATAATCTACAACTTCTACGAGCAGATATCCCAGCGCTACGTTGAGGACATGAACCCGATGATAAGGAAGTTCTTTGCTTAAGCTTTCCTTTTTAAACAAATACGGTATAATTTAATTATGTCAGTATCCAGAATGTGCGCCGTCAGAATACTTTTGAAATCGTTCGGGGTTTCTGTTTTCGTTATTGCACTAACGTATGCTTTCAGAAACTATCTCAATACGGGCAGCTTTATCGCAGACGCGGGAGGGATAAGCGTATTTGCCTCAATTTACGGTACACTTTATGGTATAGCGGTGGCTTTAGTGCTTCTGGAAGTTTTGAGTGAATTTAACAAAACTTCCGGGCTGATTGACAGGGAAGCGACTGGGTTAGAGAGATTATTCAGATTGACACTGTATTTCGGGAATAATCGCCTGACAGAAAAAATGAGAGTGTGCGTCAAAAAATATATTGATTTTGTTATCAAGGATAACTTTGAAAGCCTCGCATCAGGAAAGAGGGAAAAAGAAAGCTCAAAAGCATTCAGGGAAATTGCAGATGTTGTCAAGAATATAAAAATTGCCGATGACCGCAATTCGGTAGTTTTCCATCACGTTGTCCATCATTACGGCGACTTGTCACAAACACGAACCGATAGAATAACATACAGCTTAACGCGCTTGCCTGTCCCACTTAAGGTATTTTTGTACTCAACATCTCTCTTTACTATTTTCATTACTATGGTGACACCTTTTGCTAATATGTATTACGGTTTCATTACTACAGGCGCTCTCGTATTTATAATCTCCACGATTTTCCAGATTATAGAGGACCTGGACAATCCGTTTATGGGTTTCTGGAATATCACAACGGAGCCATTCAAGCGTGCTTGGAAGCACATAGAGGAAGATTATTAAACGCAATCTTTTACATTCTCACTACAGTCAGAACAAATACAGCACGAGCAGTGAAAAGACTATCATGCTGCCCAAGTCCGCAACCGCTGTGGTTATGGGTATCAGGAAGTTGTTCGGGTCTTCCTTGCGGCTGAAGATGTAGACGCCCGTCAGCACGGCAGACAGGAAGGTCATTCCTATAAGAATGGAAGTAGTTGCCACTGACAGAATGACAACTCTTATTGCCACGCTTCCGTCCAACGGAAAGCCGCTGTAAAGCGCCACGGCGCTGGAGAGAATCCCGACATAGACAGAAGACAGCACGGACACGATAAGCATGTTTCTCACGAGCTTCATGAATGCGCCGGAACGAAGCACGCCCCTGCTTAGCCGGACTTGCCTCGTGTAGAGCATGGTAGCAAACTTTGATGACACGGTCGCGCCGAAATCGCCTACCATGTCGTTAAGCGCGGGTAGCATTATCATGAGCGGCATTATCAGCACAAATTTCTCTTTTATGGTTTCCAGCCCTATGCCGCCGAAAGCGCTGACTATCGCCATAGCGACTATTATCTTCAGGCTCTGGGACAGGACTGTCGTAATAGTGTGCGCCCTTGTGTTGTATTCTTTCATGTAGAACAGGGTCTGGTAAGATATTTTGTGTTTCCTGTGAATCTTGTGCAGCAGCGGATGATGCTCACGGCGCTTAAGCGCATGCACTTTCCGGAAGCGCGGTTCTATCTTCATGCTGTCACCATCTCCTCGCTTCATTGCGAACCGACGCACCACTGTGCGCCAATCTGCATTGAGTCGATGCCATATTATAGAAGCGCGCCACTATTGTCATGTTGTCACCCATATGGCTATCAGAAATGAAGCTGTGCCGAACAAATCCCCAAGGGTGGTTATGTACGGCCCCATTATATTGTTCGGGTCATGTCCTTTGCGGAAAACCCAGAGAGTTGTATAAGCATTTATTGGAATCATGACAAGAGACAGCAAGCCGGCAACGGCGGAAATGAAAATCATATTGACGTTACTTTCTCCAAAAATAAAAAGGTTCGTATAATAAGCGAATACGCCCAAAATGACGCTGCAAATCATGATGAGCATGGCGGTGGCTGCCATATTACTGACTACTATTCTGTCGGTCATTTTGGGCTTGACTACGCCGAGAAAAAGGCCGGAGCTTATTCGCGATGAAAGGGAGCCACCGACCGCTCCGCGCATGCTTAGGAACCCCGGGATGAGTATGAACAGTCCGGGAATCAGCATCAGTTGCCGAGTCATAGTTGCCAAAGCGACTCCTGCGAGAACGCCGCCCGTGACGGAAATGAACTCCGCCCAAAGCATCTCGCGTAAATCCCGGTTTGCCACGATTAGATATGCACTTTCCGGTATAAGTATCTTTATCCCCTTTTTACCGTGGCAAAAAGTCGATGCCATATTATTATGCGTTAAGGAGATGATATTAGAAGTTGCCTGAAAACTAATGACGTCGACTTTACTTTATTCTGTCTAGTAAATAGTTGTAAATTACTGCAAATAGCCAGCCCGTCACAAAGGCGATAATGACGATTGCAACTAATCCCGTCAGTACACCGGAAACACTGACCGGAGCCGCAATTTTAGTCATGTCGATTCCATGGAAAATGCTTCCAAAAAAACCAAGGCTGGTTTCCGGGGCAAGCGCGAGTAAAATTGCACATGCAAGAGAAAGTGTTGCAGAAATGCCAACCAGCGAAAGAGAAACCACCTTTGGATTTAGCTTATTTGCCATGATATTTATATGCGATAAGTAGTTTATAAACTTTTCAAGAAGTGGATTTTTAAGGGTTACATCTTAGATATAAAAAGCGCGCCTGTAGTCTAACGGCAGGACCACAGCCTTCCAAACCAATACCTTTCGAAGCAGCTGGACACACAGCGGTGCGTCGTTCAGTAGAAAGGTCTTGGTGAACCCCCAAAGAACTATGGAAACATATTATTTGGGAGACGAAAGCTGTTGATTCGGGTTCAAATCCCGACGGGCGCATATGGAGTTGAAGTTACTGGACGCATAGTGTGCGTCATTCAGCATCAAATAAAGTCATTGGGTTCAAACTAAAAATATTCTTTCCACAAACCTGTGCCGCCTTTCTGTAAATCAGACAAACCCGAGTATGTTCATCATCGTGACAAGCACGAGCACGGACATAACGTCAGCTATGCTCGTCATTATCGGTATCGTGACGTTGTCCGGGTCTATGTTCATTCTGAAAGAGTAGACAGATACTGCCATTGCCATGAGAAGCAAGAAGAAGTGGATAACTATTCCGGAAAGCAGAGAGAGCTGAAGCATCTGGACAAAGCTCAAACCGCCTATGCCAAGCGCGCCGCCGATGAGCGCTGCAAGGGCACCTATTACCGGGAAGCTCGGATACGCTATGCGCATGGAGTTGAACAGCTCTTCCTTTTTCACCCGCGTAAGCGAGAGTGTGGCATCCATTGTGCCGAGATGCAATTTGCTTGACACCCTTGCTGCAAGTATATTTGTCAGGTTGCCAGTAGTCTCCATGAAAGACGGCAGGAATATGAGCACAAGCGGAATGGAAACCAGATTGTGGATATATGATTCCAGTATCAATCCTGCCAGTCCGCTTATCCCGCCGGAAACGGCAAGCACAGGCATGGATTCCATCAGTATGCGCCTGTATCTGCTATCGGACGGGAAGATGACAGTATATACAATTATCAATGACACGGCTATTGACATATATGCCAATATATCCGCATAATCCGGCAGCCTGCGTATGAATATTGCAGCGGCCAGCAGGCTGGGCGTGGTGAAAAAGTCGCCTACCGCCGTTATAATCGGCGACGTCACGTTGTCAGGGTCCCATCCTTTTTTGTAAGAATAAAACGATATCCATACGGTGGTTGCCATGAGAAATATGCTGGATATCACAGCAGCAAGCACGGAAATGGAAATGAACTGTACAAGAGGCATCGCAGGCAGGTTGAAAACAAACGTCATTCCCTTGGATACGAAACCAAGATAAACAGAAAGCACGATGCTAAGAGAAAAAGCCGCGAGCACGTTCGCTGTCAGGATATTATCGTCTGCGCCCATTTTTTTCAAGGTTCCCATGTGCAATGCCGAGCCGAGGCGCGACGCGAGAGTGGCGAATATGTTTCCTCTCATTCCCAAAGACGTAGGGAGAAGAATCAGGAGTCCTGGGATAGCTAAAAATATCTCATTGGTGAACCCGAGTATAACGCCGGCCAAAAGGGAAGTAAACCCGCCCAGTGCTATAGCAGTGATGCTATGGCGAAGCTCGAAATATTTTCCAGTTTCTCTGGCTAAAAATCCCACCGCAGGGTTCATGTTCACCCCTTCAGAATTTCTTTATATCGGCTTTGGCAATCTTTCTGATATATTTGCAGCTTTCGCGCGAACCTGCGGCTATTATCACGTCCCCTGCTTCCAGCAAGTTTTCCTTGCGCGGGCTTATTATCCATTTCGAGCCGCGCTTTACGGCTATGACGTTGGCGCCCGTTCTTGTGCGCAGCTTCAATTGCCCCAGAGACTTGCCGACGAATACGGAAGCAGGAGAAATGTCTGCCTTGGCTATGCCTTCATCCGTGTTCATCAGCGCTTCCTTTATCACCGGATGCAAAGCTTCGCCTGCCAGAACCAGCTCTGCCATTTTCCTTGCCGCGTTGGCGACAAACTTGGAGCTTTCAACAATGTCTATTATGCTTATCAGCCTCTTGGCTTGACGTCCGCGCGAAGCAGCGAACAAGTGAAGATAAAGCCGCTCTTCTACGTCCTCCATGTCGTTGTAAAGTATCACAACCTCCTTGGCTATCTCCTTGCTCTCGAAGAACACGGACGAATACGCCAGATTAAGCATAAGCTCTGACATATTCTTGACTTCCTCCAACAACTCTTTCACATTTTCTGCTTCGGGCACGTTATCACCTTTATAATATTGGGCAGGAATCTTAAAAAGGCGTTTAAACAGGGATTTATATTGAATCGTGACAATGACTGCAAATGGTAATGCCTCTATTTATCTCCAGTTTAGTCGTCCTGTTTTTCTCGTGGTATTATTTCATTTACAGGGCGTTCCCTGTAAGCCTTTCGTTTGTCAATGCTATCGCAGCTTTCAGCGGCACATTTCTCATAACCGCTTCGTTCATTCTCGGCCCGCTTGCGCGGCTTCTTCCTTTTATAAAAGGCGAAGTGGCGTACCGAAAAAGCTTCGGGCTTTACGGCTACGGGCTGGTTTCGTTGCACGTGCTGCTGTCCGTTTTCGTTATGCTCGGAGAAGACAGAGCTATAGCACTGGCAGACGTAGGCTCGCTTGCGTTCGCGGCGATAGCTTTTGTGATATTTACAATGATGGCG
>DATDXW010000010.1:0-14292 GCA_035289125.1 archaeon
GGAATCAGGCATCCGCTTGGTTTACGTTTTTGACGGCCCGCCGCCGGAGATGAAGCGCGCCACGACGGAGCTTCGCCACGAGCGCCGCGCCGAGGCGGCGAGAAAGTGGACGACAGCACTGGAAGAAGGCGATGAACGGGAAGCAAAGAAATACGCAATGCAATCCACATCCGTAAACGACGCGATGATAGAAGAAGCGAAAAAACTTATCAGCGCGATGGGCATGCCCGCGATAGAAGCCCCGTCCGAAGGCGAGGCGCTCTGCGCGGCGATGGCGCAGCGGAAGGATGCCTACGCCGCCGCGACGCAGGATTATGACGCTTTCCTGTTCGGCTGCCCGCGAATAATCCGGAATTTAGCCGCGTCAAAGAAAGACGTGCCGCCGGAGATGCTGTTGCTGGAGGAGACTCTGAAAGGGTTGGGAATAACGCGCGAGCAATTGATTCTTCTCGGAATGCTTGTCGGCACGGACTTCAACCCCGGCGGCGTGAAAGGCATCGGCCCCAAAAAGGCGCTGGAGCTCGTGCGAAAACATAAAACGCTGGACGAGATGATGCCCGGCATTGAATGGACGTTTGGCACGAAGCCGAAGGAGATATTTGACTTCTTCATGAGCCCGCCTCACTGCGATTATAAAATAAGGTTTGATTTTCCCGACGAGCGGAGGATAAAGGAAATTTTGTGCGAGCAGCACGATTTCTCCGATGAGCGCGTGGAAAGCGCGCTCGCGAAATACAGCGACGCAAAGCAGGAGAATCAAAAAAGCCTGAGCAAGTGGGGTTAATCAGACGGTTTTGGTCAGGTATACTTTCTTGCTATCCGGGCACGCGGCAGCTTCGCAGAATTTGTAAGTGGCGGACGATGCGGTAATGGAAGGCACTACATAGAACGGGCATTCTGCAGCTTTTCTTACAGTCGTGACGTCTTCCATCTTGTCTTCCCCTGTATTATAATCCCTGTCCGTGGTCGGCGCTCCGGCGATGCCCGCGGACGTTACAATTGACGCATCAGTCTCCAAGCCTATGAAGTATGCCTTGTATGGCTGGAGCGTGTCTGTAAAATAGGGCTTCCCGTCGCTATTTATGCCAGCGAAGGGCTTGTTTGTAGAGGCGCCCTCAACAGGCACGATATTGGTGCCCGTGCCCTCCCCATCCTTGCCCGGTATGCAACTTTTCAGAAGCGTGCTTATGTCGGTTTTCGTCAGCCCGACTATGGACGTGAAGAAATTGGTGCCTCTTCTGAGCACGGCGTATTGCGTTGAGACGGAAGGCAGCGTAAGGGAGAACGCCGTGGTCGCTGGGAATACAACAGGAATCACCCTTCTGATAACGGAATTTTCCTTTGTAGTAATCTCATTTGAAGATGCAGCATCTTTGAGCGTCACGCCAACCGTATTCAGAGGTACGTCCCTATCCCTGCCTGCCACGCTCTCATAAAGACTCCCTCCCCACAGCTTATCACCAGCATACTCGATTACCTGTTTGGTGTTGCCCGTGAACATGCCGAGGTAGCCGCTATTGAAAATATCTTTCGAGTGGCTCGTGTCGTCTTGTTCGATTATTCCGATAGCGTTTATGCCCGGCACAACGGGAATGGAAGCCTTCCCGTCGCCAGCTATAATCGCGAACCTCATACCCGGTATCGCAGGAACAGGCGGCGCGTTCGTGCCGGACGCCCCGGATGCCGCCTGTGTCGTAGTAGTGGTTGTAATGCGTTGAATATCTTTGTATGTTATTGTGCATGTAGGCGCATCTTTCTTATACTGAACGAGATATCCCATATAAGGAATCATTTTGTCGGTATACCGTAGTTGGTTTTGGAAGTATAGTAGCTTCCTGTTATCAAGATACGAAGCACCACCCTTGAAATCGGAGCGGTCCACAGGCAGGTATTCACCAGCGTTGGCACCACCAGGCGGATATTCCACATTACGCTCTATATTATCTGTTCCGCACAGATTCTCTATCTGTTGTTGCGAGATTTCAAATGGCGAGGCAATCCAGTTCCTCCCCTGTGACAATGTCATAGAATACAACTCCACTGGATACGTGTTTACTAAAAGGTCGCACTTGTACGACCATAGCCAATATACACGCCCGAACTGCATTCCTTTGGAGGCGGAAGAACCGTCCATGATTACTTCTCCGGTGGTTATGTCAGTTATTTTCATGTATTTGTCCTTGGGATTGCATTGTGCCGCCAGCTTGTCCAAGTCGTTTTTCGTGGCAGCGAAACTGACCAGTTTGTATCCTACCGGAAGCGAGATGGTTCGGGGAATAGTAATGATGAACTTCGCAACAAACTTATTGAAATCTACGATGGGTGACAGTGACAATGTTACCTTCGTCATCGTCAGGCTCAAATCCAGAAATCTCGTGGTTTCCAACGTCCTTATACCTCCCCTTTCTGTGTCATCGCTATTCAGGTTCGTGACCGTAATATAGATATAATGTTCGTTAGTTGCCACGTCTAATCCGTAACCGACTATACGAATATCATACCTATTGTCATTTATGGAAACCTCTCCTGCGCCAGTGATAGTTGTTGTCACAGTCTTGTCATTAGTAGCATATCCTGTAGGTTCAGAAAAGACGGCGCCCAGAAATTCCCTCGCATCGTCAAAAAACGAAGAGAAAGAAATGGGCATGATTAGTAGAATAACAGCACTCAGAATGGCGATACTCTTTTTCATGTTTGTCCTCTCATTTGACTATCCGAACGGATTGAAATTATCAGGCCTCAAAGTAGTTGGTGGCGCATTCACCGAAGCCGTCGCGCACCCGCACTTCGCGGCGCACTGGGCGTTGAAGTCGGCGCCGCTCGCAACAAGTCCGGACAACTGGCATAGTCGCTCAAGCGAGGTCGGGCTTTCTTCCGTCTGTCCCGGCTCCTTGAACTGGATTTCCACGCTTGCCAGCGAAGCGGCGTTGCAGTTGTAAGTCGTCTTCAGGACGTTGCACGCGTTCGTTATCGCGTTGTTCAGCTCAATCGCGTTCACGCCCTGCCCGACGTTCAGCGCAAAGAACCCGCCTATCACCATCATGACAAGTATGGCAATCGCGACGACAACTATCGTGTTTACGGGCAACGAAGAGCCTTTCATGGTTCTAAATGTGGTTTTTGATATATAAAGATGACACGGCTTTGATTTGTTTAAATAAACGCCTTCATTTTACACCCCGCACACCGAAAGCCGCCGAAGTGAACCGACGCACACAACTGGATGCACGATGCTGTATGACAGCTTCGCTGTCCAGTTCCTTCGCGTCCTTCACCAGCGGGTAGTTTACGAGGGATATAATGACTACGGCTTTGTCGTAGTCGTAGTGCTTGGGCAGAACATCCGGCAGCAGATGTTTATGCAGCTCTGCTTCGTGTCCCCAGTGCCGGTGCAGGTTGCCGCTTTCGTGACTGCGCAAGCCGAATCAAGCTCGCTCATCTTCGCATTCTGCGCAGCTGTGAAATCGCTGTCGGTTCCTCCTTTACCGCTGAATATATTGATATCGCATTTGTACTGCGCAAGCTCCACGCACACTGCGGCAATCGTCTGTTGTGCCTTTATTACGTCGGTGCTTGGATTGAACGTCCCGAAGAAGAAGAATACCACTGCGCTCAGTACGAGCACGGCCAGGATGAGCATGACCACGGAATCCATGGGCAACGAAGAGCCTTTCATCATAGTAAATTATGGCGGGCACTTAAAAAGCTGTGAATAAATAAGAGTAAAGGCAAGAAGCTCCCGTTGAATATCAATGCGGCGGGCGGATGAGATAATGGCGGGTTAGTGAACCATTCCCTAACTAAACGGCAAATTTCAAATTGGCAGAGCCGATTTGATTTACAGTCGGCGAACACGCCAAAACAAGTGCAACAAAGACTTTCCATAGAAAATCTTTGGGTAAAGACTGAAAACGAACCCGCCCGCCAAAAACCGAATCGTGCCCGACGAGTCCTTTTCTTTACATACTTTTCGTAAGCCGCGAATCACGCCGAGCATCTCTGCACGGTCTGCGTCGCCTTGCAGTCCCCTTCCTTGTAAAAGGCGATGCATGTGCTGTCGCTTTTGTCCTTCAATGCGCACTCGCCTTTCTTCGCATAAGCCGCGCATTCTTCTACGTTTTGCAGTGAGCCGCCGAACGCCGAGCAGCACGGCGGGCTGCTATCTTTTTCGTTGCTTGCGCAAAAGTAATAACCCGCGCAGGCATAATCGCTTACGCGCGCCGTATCAGTCGTCCATCCCTGCCCGCATGTGTAAAGCGTATTCGCGTAGCAGAGCCCGTCGCCATTTGTATTCAGCATGAACAGCCCGTTGAAAGAAGTGCAGCTTAGCACGTCCTGCGAGCCCTGCGTTCTCACATTAAGGTACAGCGGTGCCGTGACGAAGGAAGTGCCGTCGAAATATCTGCCGTATTTTTTCTCTTCAACAAGCGCCTTGACAGTATAAGCCAGCGACAGCCCGGCTGCGCCGGGCGACGGAACCAACGAAGCGCTGCTTTCCAGCGCCGTCACTTTCACGTCCGGCGTCGCGAATCGTGACGCGTAACCGTTGAGCAGCGCTTCAGCGGTGCTTTCATAGCTTAGCCGCGTGCTCATACCCGGCACGTAACGCATGAAGGCAAATCCTACGTTGCCGATAGCCGAGCCGATGTCCACCATCTTTCCGAAAACCGTGCTTATTGAAGCGGACGTAACGACGTCATTAAACGCGTGCGCCTGCAGGAACAGAGCGGAAACCTTGTCTACGGCATCCAACGAAACCAACGAGTCGCTTATCACGAATTTTGCAGACACGTGTTCAATATTAACGTCAGACCGGTCTATCTGCAGAGGTTTCGGTTTGTCTATACTTTTAACCGCTTCCGCCAACCGCCCTTCCACGAACGCGCGGTCAACAGCCGCCCAGTCCCACGTTTCCGATTCCTTTGCCACGCCAAGCAACGCCTGCGACCCAGCTACTTTCCAGAACGCGTTCTGCGATATCTCCGCTGCAGTAAGTGCATTCCTCACGTGATAAAGCTTCAGTTCCTCCAGCGCCACAGCCACGTCCCTGCCGCTGTTGAATATTATCAGCGCAACGAGTAGTCCGGAAAATGCTATCATGGCTATTACCAGGAATATCGATTGTATGGTAACGCCTTCTCCTTTAATCACTCGTTCTCACCACCAAAGTTCCGTCCTTGCCACCATAGAAAAGCGGTATTTCCGCGTCCGCGATTTTGCCAGCATTTTTCAGCACATCCGGATTTGTGGAGCAGCAGTTGGGCGTCTTTCCGTCGTTGACGTATTTGCAGTTGCCCGCTATGGAAATCTCTCCAAAGTCGCACTCGCTTCTTGTGCATATTCCGGCTTCGTCCGCGCCGCATTTTACTACTGCCATCTTCTGCTCGGCGGCGGGCACGGAACCCGGATGCTCGTCAAGCCATTTGTAGTATTTATCTTGGCTAACGGTCGTGCAGCATAATATCCCGAACCCGCATCCGTTCTCGATCGCGTTTATCTCTGTCCGCCCGACATCGCACGTCCCGACGCGGATGCCGTCCACTGCTCCGCCCGTTGTGACAGTGCATGTGCCTTCCAGCTTCGGTCCGCACTTCTGGAGCGTCTTGCCGAACTGGAGAAGCGGCCCATCTGACGACGTCACAAAAACTTCGTAATAGCTGAGCTTATATTTATCCAACACATCCTTCAATTTTGCCGCAAGATATTCCTTGTCCGCCACGTTCATATCGCCTGTCAGCAGCGTTTCATACGCGTAATCAATGAGCGTCTTCTCATTGCCCTTCGCATCTCCCAAATTATATTGTGAAAGCACGCTTGCTATGGTGTAAGGCGTGTTATACGCGTCCACGTAATTTATCGCGTAAACCGCCTGCGCCGGCCCGAACGGGCAGAAAGGAAACAGAGTGCATATCATCATAAGCATTATTATCAGTAGCGCTACCAGCGCCACTATCACTACAACGACTGTCCAGAAATAAGATGTTGCGAATCCTTTCATACGATTTCAAGCTCCTTGTCGTCCACGCACAGGGCGACAGTCTTCATTTCATCGTTCGTCGTTGCCACTACGTCGTTCGGTATATCACTGCATCTTGCCGCGTTTATTGGTTCCTTGACGGGAATCGCCGCGAACGTCGTGTCACTCCCGGCCGCCTTCACGTCGTATTTGTACTTCACATGGAAGCCGCCAAACGGCGCGTTTATCTTTCTGCATATGCTTATCGGCTCGCCCTTGCCGTCAACGGCGCACAACTTGCCGTTCTTCAGCGCGAATCTCATGTCGTAATAAATTGACGACGCGGTAAGCATAGACGACTTGACGTCCGATAGCTCGGCAAAATGGGCATCCTGGTTGGTCAGCGTGTGCCTCATCGTCTGCCTGACACCCGTTTCGTACGCCATTTCCATGACGCATGACAGTTGCGTTAGGAGAGTTTCATGGACGGTTATCTCCATCTTTCCTGTGTACTCAACGTATTCGCTGCCTGCGTGCTTCAGTCCAATAGGAAATTTTTCCGTTGCTTTCAGTGCGTTGTCCATGCCCGGTTGCGGCTCCATGCCGAACTCCCAGCTCTGCTTGCCGTCTGTTGTCTTTATGGTGGCCTTGTAACCGTAAGAGCAGTGCCGCGCGAAAGGCTCGTCGCCTATTTTATATTTGTTCAATTCCTCTATGACAAGAACGCCCCGCCCGTCCGACGCCCCGCTCACCATAAGCGTTTCCCCGACTTCCCGCGCCGCTTTCGCCGCATAGTCAAGTTCAGAAGCGCGGAAAATGGTTATGAAAGCGACGGCCATGCCTATGACGAATATGAGGAATACGAGCATCCTAACCAGTTGAAAGAGAACGTCGCCGAACATCAGAGGAGTTTCAGCCATCTACACACCCTTTGCCGATATGACGCCGTCTTGCTTCATGAAACGTATGCTTTTCACGTCGTCGCAATTGAACTCAGTGAAAATTATTTTGTTCTTCGCCGAGTCTATTGTGCCCATGGACGCCGAGCCTTTGTTTCCAAGGTCCACCGTTATCTCTTTGCCTATGCGGATTACGCAGCTGCCGTCAGGCATATTCTGGTATTCATACGACGCGTCACCCGGCGTTGCCTGCATCACGTTTATGGCGCCCGATATCTCGCTGGCGTAGCTTTTAGCCGCCGTCCTCGCAGCCTCAGCAGCATTCTTGTTTATCGGGCTGAAAGCCGCTATTATCATTATTGACGTCACGAGCAGCATAGCAACGAGCATCATGACCATGCCTTTCATGGTTATTCATGGTTGCGAGAGATAAAAATAGGTTCCTGCTTACCTGCTCCATGGCCACTGCCATACGCCGCCCTTGCTCGCGGCATCCTTGAGCTTGTTTATTATCTCATTGGAAACGCTTATCACGTCTTCCGTCGTAAGCAGGAACGCATTGGGCGCCAGCATAGTCGTGTGCTTTCTGACGGGCTCTACGGTCAGGACGTTCGCCAGTTTGCTCATGATGCCGCCCTCCGGAGGAGTTAGTGTATAGCACCCTTCATCACGCCCTATATCTACTATGGCGCAATCAAAAGTCTGCTCTTTTGCCGTCGTGCCGGGTATGTTATCCGTGCAGAATTCATGAGTGCCTGATTGTTTGAACATTTTGTCTTCGTAATCGTATACAGGATATCTGTCAAGTTTGCACGTGCACTTTCCAATGCTTATTTTGGCGTTCGCTTTGCACGGGCTGAACAGATAAAAATCGCTCTGCTTGGAAGAGCCCAACGAACCGAGAATTTTTTGTGGTATCTTGAGATCGCCAACGCGTACTGCTCCTACCGGAATTTTGTCAAGCGTCTCCTCTATGAATGATTTATCGTCCGGCGTAAGTCCCCCGTCATATTTCATTTGTATGTAGTCGATTTTTTCTTTGCACTCCTTGAGCGGATACGCGTATATCCCGCTTTTGGTCTTTACACACAGGTTGCCCTCGCCGCAGGAAAGGTATTTTGCCGTTGTTTTACCCAGTGCATCAGGTTGGTAGTTCAATGCATAGTAGCTGTCTTTCTGCTCTCCTGTGACAGGAGATTTCTTGTCCGTGGGCTCTTCCAGTGTAAGCATGTTAAGCCCTGTGGCAAGAACAACGTTGTTGATTATCACGTCCACTGCCGCGCCGCCCGGCGCGGTGATTGTGGAGCGGAACGCGGCAGCCTGTTCAGATGTGAACGAGGGTCCACTTATCTGCGCGAAGATGCGGTCGTTTATTTTTCCGTTCAAGTAGGTTTCCCAGCTTATCGCCTCGCCGACCGGAAACTGCTCATAATACATGAGATAGTTCGGGTCGCCTTTCTGTATTATACTGAGCATCGCCTGATAGAGGAACGTCATTCCCGTTTCAGGAAGCGCCACTTTCACGTCCACTGGCCTGTCGCCGTAGAAGCACGCTTCGTCAAGGGCGCTTCTCAGCGACTCGGCCGTGGCAAAGGTTATCTGGTCGTAGGGCTTTGCCGTGAATATTATGGCAACCAGAAGCAGCACGCCGGCGATGACGAAAAGCAACCCGATACCCACGTTCATTACCAGTTCCATGGTCTGGCTCATTTAAGCGCACCCTTGAACGTGCTCCAGACGTCAACGTTGGACTGCGCAAGAAACATGAGCACTGCCACAAGTATAATAACCATTATGATTATGCTCACCACGACTTCTATATGATTCACGTCATCCCACCCTGAACAGGCTCGTAATTTTGTCGAACAGAAAATCCGCGTCCGGCGCGAAGACTTTCATCATTATCATAAAAATAATTCCCATTATTATAAGCGCCCACAATATGTCGCCAGGCTTTTCCACCGCGTCGGCAATAGACATAATCAAATTAGCATCGTGTGGTATTAATCTTTTCCTTGTCAGCCGTCGCTGGAGCCCGCTTCCGCGTTTGACCACGAGCCGCTTGCGCAAACGTAAGGCACGCCTTCCGCTTTCGCTACCCGCCCTTCGTCGCACGTGAGCCAGAATCCGCCGTCTGCGCATAGCAATTCCGTCCGCGGCTGCCACGTATGCTTGCCATTAGCGATTGAAAGCAAATCGCAGCCGCTCGTGCACTTGTCGCTTACCGTGTTGCCGTACTGTGCGCCGCCCAGTGCTTCTTTATTATCATCCGGATTGATGCTGGCTTTAAGATTGCCCGTATACGTTACGTAATCCTTCGCCGCGCCGCACTTGCTCAATAAGCCGGAACAGAGCGAGCCCGTCTTCGTTATTTTCCCGCCGGGCTCCACTATCCACGTCGCTTTTGCGTCAAATCCGAAAGGATTCGTGAATGAGGGCGATTCTGCGTTTGAAGCATGAACTATGCACTTGCCAGCGGCGCCGTCGTTGGAGAACCGGAACACGTCTATTTCTATCGGGTTTTTTCCCGGGTCGGCTTTCACTTCAATTGCTTTTGCTTTGGTCGGGTCTATGCATCGGTCGTCCGCCCACACACAGGAACTGCCCGCGACTGCGCAGGAACCGCACTGGTCTTTATTGAGTGAAGAGCATGTGTCAGTTTCCCGGCAGCCTTTGCATTGCTTGTCAACAAAGCCCGTATTGTAATAACACATCCCGAGTGAAAGCGCCTGGTTCGTGCACGTGGCATAATCGTATCCCTTGCAGAGTTGCTCGTTGCACACATAGTTATTAAGTATGGTCGCCGGTATGTCAAATGCGCTGAGATAGCTGGCAGCGCACGCGTTCAGCACGTCCACGGACGTTGCAGCATCGCCTTTTTTCGTTTTCACGGCGTGCGTCCCGTCATCTACCGGAAAGTTGCTCTTCACGCATTCGGACTCCCGCCACAGCGTCACGCGCGCAAAGATTTTCGGCGTTCCGATTTTTGACGGGTCGAATTTCTGGGTGGCGTAAAGCCCGGTTTTTGCGTTGTGCGCATCGTATACAAATGAAACATCGTTATCCTTCCACGTACTGGAAGACTTGCTCAGCGCTATCAGCGAGTGCCCGGTTTTCGGCCCGGTGAACTCAGCGAGGGCGCGAAAGTTTATTTCTTCTTCCTCGGAAATGAGAGAAACGCCACCCATATCCAGTGTGTAAGAGTACGCGCCGCCGTCTTTGGTGCACGTGAAAAGTGGTTTCTCGCCTACAGAGCCTTTCAGTATTCCCGGCTCGAATGAGCGTATGAACGTGTCCGTTTCGCCGCTCGCTTCCGCGGTATTCCTGTTGACTATCACTATCAATACTACGACTACCATTATCGCGACCATGATTTCCAGAAGATGACCGGAGAAGGCGTCGCTCATGCGTTGTCACCCAATAACCCTATATCAATCGTGTATTCTCCGAGGAAATCGCCGTAGCACGTCGTTGCCAGTTCGTTGTAGCTTCTCGCATGGTCCGCGCACGACGGCTCCACGGTCTTTTCCCAGAAGCTTATGTATATCTCCTCGCCGTATTCCGCGGCAACGGTGCTCTTGACAACTGCAGTAACGGTAGCGCCCTTGCCGCATTCTATTCCGTTAATGGATATGTCAAGCGAACCACCGCACATGCTGAGCTCTCTTTTACATTCATATTCTTCGCCGCACTCTCGCAGTTCCGCGCTCTTCACATCCTTGCCGCATCTTGCAACGAAGGATGCAAGGCATATGTCGCCGCCGACCACGGGAATCTTGTCAAACAGCCTTTTCCCGGTCTTCTCCAGTTTCAGCGCGACCGGGCCTATTATCAGCGTTTCCCGCTGCTTTATTTCTCCGGTGTAAGGGTTAGCGACGGCATGCATGGGAGGTTCATCGCTTATTATTTTAGCTGTCGCTTCTATTGAAAATTCGCTTTTGCCTTCACTATTTTTAGCTATTGAAAAATAATTCTTCCCCTCTATCGTCACGCGCAACGTCTGCCCCTTGAACGTGACAAACGCCTCGACGTCCATCCTGACTGCTGCGCCCTCGTGATAATCCCCGTTATATTCCCCGCCAAGCATGGTTTTTATGTCATACACATATCCGCTTCCTGTCTTGTTCATGGTTATCTGCGGTGCCGAAGAGAGCGTCACCACGACGTCATTCTTGCTCTGCCTTTCCGCGACTGCAGTTTTCATCAGGTCCGGAAATAACACGGAAAGCATGACAAGCGCTACCACCACCACGATTACGCTTATAATCATCTCTTGCGGGACTTCCATATACCATCAGAACAGCGATATGCCTGAAAAGAGCGAAAATATGGGGCCGGATGCGCCGGTGAATTTCGCCCAGAGCATCATGAGAATGCCAAACCCTATCACTACCATGAGTATCATCATCATGGGATTCATGAACCACGAGCCTTTTTTCATAAATAATCACGGAAATACGTTGCAGCCATATATATTAGGAAGCCGACGACGACGAGCCACATTATCATTTCCACCGGAATCTCTTCCTTCGCAGCTTCGCCCATTCTTCTATCTGCTTTTGCAACAATTAAAACTTTCCCTGACAGGCTAAATCATGATTTCATTCCTTCTACAGGCGCTTTGGTTCATTCTGCCCGCGTATACGGCTAACTCTTTTCCCGTGATTTCAAAAGGCAAGCATCCTCTGGACTTTCACGTCTTTTTGGGTGCGAATCGCCTTTTAGGTGACGGGAAAACAATTGAAGGCTCGGCAACGGGTGTTGCTTTCGGCACGCTTACCGGAACGCTGCAAATTCTTCTGCAGCCGTATGTGCCTGATAACTTCGTCACAATGACTGCAGAGTTGGCTTTTCTGCTGGCTTTCGGCGCGATTGCCGGTGACATAGTGGGCGCATTCATTAAACGTCGGTTAGGCATAGCGCGCGGCGCGTCGGCGCCGCTACTTGACCAGTTGGATTTCTTGGTCGTTTCGCTCGCGCTGAGCACTCTCATCATTTCCATGCCTTACGAAATATATGCCGTGCTCTTCCTGATAACGCCCGTGGTGCATTTGTCAGCGAACATCATAAGCCACTTTCTTAAGCTGAAGGAAGTGCCGTGGTGACGCTTACGATGGATGAGTAAAAACGCATCCCTCCTCGCTCTTGATGTATATTTTCGGCGAAACTAAACGGTAAATTTCAAATTGGCAGAGCCGATTTGATTTACAGTCGGCGAACACGCCAAAACAAGTACAACAAAGACTTTCTATGGAAAGTCTTTAGGTATACGAGGAATCTTTGAATTCCTCGTAATAAAGCCGAAGACGAACCCACCAAGGACGTTCAGTGCCCGATTGAGTTTTTCGCCCCCCTTTCATAACGCCCATCACAACGGCGCACAAAGCCGTATGACAGCTTCGCTTTTCGTCTGCTTACCACACGGTGCATGATGCCGGTTTGCTGAACCAGAACGAATTACTCGCCCAGTATAAATCCGACAATTCCATTGAAGAACTCGCCCACGCCATTGACGACAGTATCAACAATGGACGTCTGCGACTGGCTTGTCTGCTCCGTTCCTGCTGGCGTTTTTTCTATACCGTTTTCAGTAGTTGTGGATGGGGTAGATTGGCCTGTTCCGGTAGTTTGAGCTTCCGTCACCATGAAGATTTTACTAATCTTGTTATTGGTTGCATTATAATCAAACCCCGAAGTAATGGTTTCCATGGGAATAAATCCAAAGTCCGTGAAGATTCCCACGATTGTCAGGTTTATAACATAATTGCCGGGCATTTTGAAAATTTCAGAGCCCGATACAACGGCCTCTTTTCCAGGTGTCAGATTACTAACTTTCTGTGCCTGCAAAAGTCTGTCATGCGTTCCATTGTTATATGACAAACGCACAGAAAGCGGTTCGGTCGTATTGCTGCCAAGATTCATTATTACGCCACGAATGGTTACATTTTCACCCACACTAGCAGACATAGTGTCTGTCGTGTCGAAAAGAATATCAATGGCGGCAGGATCTGCAACATGCAATGCAGAAGGAACAGTGGTTATTATGGGTTTCGCAGGATATACTCGTATCATTTTTGTTATCGGGGTTTCCGAAAATACGGGTTTCACGGGGTAGGATCCCCAGTCATAAAATTCTGCATAGGCAATATAAATTCCAGTTTTGTTAAATACAAATTCCTTGCCTCCCAAAGTGAAAACTTTGGACTCTCCGCCTTTCATTGTTGTAGTGTTCCCGCCCGGATAGCCTACAGTAAGCGTCGCAGAGTTCTGCGTCTGGTCAGTCGTGGACAAGTAGAACACGTCGTCCATGTAAATGGGCAGTTTACCGAATTTCTGTAACGTCCCCTTTGTTATTTTCTGTCGTTCACCGTTCACATCAACGACACCCGTATCCGTTTCATTCGTGCCTACGAAGGTCACCTTATAAAAGGTATTGGATTGCGAAGCTCCGGGACCCAAGACGTAATAATCTGTCTGATTAATAGTCTGATTAGTGGCGACATTTCGTATCCCCAAATTAATCCGAATTGACAATGAATCGTTCTCTGTATTTTTAGCTATGGCTTCCAAAACAGGTGCGTCGCCAACATATGCTACGTCAGGTGCAACTAAAGACGTCTTGACATAGGGCGGAGCCGATATATCAAAATGTTTTATCAGAATATTATTAGTTTCATTGCTCTCCGATATTAGATTGCTGATGTCCGCAACAGCCACAATATCATATAGGCTACTCTCTAAATTACGCGTAAGGAGCCATGAATAACTTTCATTAGGAGCCAGCGATGAAACATAATACCATGTTATATAGGAAACAATACTACGCGCACAAGCTCGTGCGTGACGAATTACGTGACGACCTGCTCTAACGTGTGCGATGCCGCGACAGGCTCGTGCATCGCTGCCACTACGACGACTACGCAGGCATTGCCCGCGCCTACAACCACTACTCTGCCTTCTGTGATAATTTCTACTACTACCACGACGGCGCCAAGTGGCGTGTTTGTCACGACCACTACGGTTGCTTCCCCGGCGGCAACGACGACTACAATCCCGTCAGTGCCTGTCACGACAACGACCGTAGCGGGCGGGGCGACCACGACGACCATGCCCCCGTATATTTATACAACTACGACGGTTCCTCTTGCAGCAGGAACGACGTCCACAACCATCATACCTTCCGCGCCTTGCACTAACCAGTGCTCAACAACCGGAAAAATAACCTGTGTAGGAAGTTCTGCGTACATGACGTGCGGCAACTATGATACTGATTCCTGCTTGGAGTGGGGAAATCCCCTGCCTTGTACAGGTGGCACGACATGCAAATACGACAGCGGCGGCGGATTGGGATGCTTTGCCTCAACGACGATAGGCGGAATCGGAGGCACAACGCCGGTTCCCGCGTTGCCTACGACGACCACAATTATGGTTGGAAAG
>DATDXW010000011.1:0-5433 GCA_035289125.1 archaeon
TGATCATGTCTTCTTTTTAAGATTTCAGAACTTATAAATTCATGCGAATGGTGACCGGCGGATCGGGCTTCATAGGCTCCCATCTCGCGAAAAACCTTGGGAAAACCTGCGACGTAGTCGTGGTCGACAAAGCCGCGCCAAAGCGCCCGCACGGCCGATCCATAAAATTCATCATCCACGACCTCTGCCTGCCAAACAACGCTCTGTTCAAGGACGCGGAAGAGGTATACCATTTTGCCGCGTCTCCGGACGTAAAGGAGAGCTATAGCCAGCCCGAAGCGTTCTTCCGGAACAACGTTCTGGCTACCTTCAACGTGCTGGAGTCATGCGTGAAACAGGGAATTAAAAAAATGGTGTTCGCCTCCACCTCGGCCGTTTACGGCACCGCCAAAATTCCGACTCCCGAAGACGCTGCGCTGGCTCCTGTGAGCGTCTATGGCGCCACGAAAGCCGCCTGCGAGAATTTGATACACGGATATTCCGAGATGTACGGAATAAAAGCCGTAATTTTAAGGTACGCCAACATCGTGGGGCCGGGCTCAATCAGGGGAGTCACCTACGATTTTTTCCGCAAGTTGAGCGGGCGCGCCGACAGCTTGGAAATTCTTGGGGACGGAAACCAGAAGAAATCGTATTTGCATGTGGAGGACTGCATAGACGCCACGTTAACCGCCTCCAAAAATGCGAAAAAATTCTCCGTTTTTAACGTAGGAAACGAAGACTGCACGGAAGTCCGCAGGATAGCGTCGTTGGTGTCCCAAGAGATGGGGCTGGAAAACGTCGTCTTTAGATATGCCGGGGGAAAAGAAGGATGGCGGGGCGACGTGCCGCTGATGCTGCTTGACATAACAAAAATAAAGCGCCTAGGATGGGAGCCCAAGCTTAGCTCAGAAGACGCTGTAAAAGCCTATGCAAAATGGCTTGTCGGTGAAGGCATATGAAAGAGATTTGCGTCATAATACCCACTATAAGGGATTACGGGATTGTCCGGGAATACGTGAATAACGCGATTCTGTCCGGCTTTGATGCCTATAGGCTCGCATTTCTTCTTATAACGGAAGACTTCTGCGACTCGTTAAAAATGAAAAACATGCTGTCGGAACTGGGCGTAAGCGGCGACGTCGTGAACCAAAAGGACAGGGACGAATGGTTTGAAGCTAACGGCGTGGCCGAATTCAAGTCGCTGATGCCCAAACGATCGCATGCGGAAACGTCATTCGGCCTTCTTTGGATGCTTGCCAACGGGTTTGAGAGCGGCATATTCATAGATGACGACACTCTTCCCGCAACTGGGGCGGATTATTTTGGGACGCATATGAAAAATCTCTCATTCAAAGGCAGGATGCCGTGCGTTTCGTCCGACAAAAATTGGGTCAACGTCCTTTACCAGAACTTTGCCCGGCACCGATTATATCCACGCGGATATCCGTATTCTTGCATGGGCGAGTCCGTGAAGATAAGCGAAAAAACCGTACGGAACGTGCCGATTTCGCAGGGTCTGTGGACAAATGTGCCGGACCTTGACGCTGTAAGAATCCTGATGGGAGGCGACCTGAACGGGCAATCCTCTACAAAAACCGGGAAAGACGATTTTCTAGGCGCTTTTGCCTCGCAGAAGGGCAATTATCTTACCATATGCTCCATGAATCTGGCGATAAAAAAGGAAGTGATACCCGCTTTTTACCAGCTTCCCATGGATGACAATCCATGGAAAATCGGGAGATTTGACGACATATGGTCAGGCGTGTTTGTAAAGAAAGCCTGCGACCTCATGAACCACGATGTCGTGACCGGCATGCCGCTCTGCATTCACAACAAGGCGCCAAGAAATACTTTCAAGGACCTAAACGCGGAAGCGCCTGCCTTAGACATCAATGAAAATCTCTGGAAAATAGTGGAAAATATAGAATATGATTCAAAGGACTACTACGGCATCTATCGGGAAATGGCGGAAGGCATCCTGAAATCCAAGTGCAGCTGCATCAACGCCGATTTCCTGCCTTACATGGCATCCAAGATGCTTGAGTGGCTGAGATGCGTTGATAAACTATCGTGACCCGAAAAGCATCTCGGCCTTGAGTTTCAGCATTCCGCGCAATTGCCTGTATACCACTTTCGGGATTTTGCCGAACTGGAAATCTTCCGCCTTGCCGGACTTCCTTTTGGCATGGCTTATTTCCACGAATTTTATCTTCCTGCCTTTGTGCAACGCCCTTGCCATAAGCTCGGTGGAAAATCCGTATTTCAGGTATTTTATTTCCGGCACGATTTCATCGGCAATTTCCCTTTTCAAAATTTTGAAGCCGACGTTGCTGTCTCTTGTCCGCAAACCGAACATGATCCATATCAGGCCGTTATAAAAAAGTGACAGCACTTTCCTGTACGCGGGGTCTTCCCGTCTCTTCCTTACGCCCGCCACGATATCGTAATCCCCGGCGTATTCCAACAGCTTCCAGAAATCAGCGGGATTGAGGGTATCGTCCGAGTCCATGAAAAAAATCATGTCGCTGCGCGGGACTCGCAAGGCATCCTTCAGCGCGTTGAAGTAGCCTTTCTTTGCGTCTCCGCTGAACACTTTTATTTTCGGCCTAGCTGAAAACTTCCCGAGAATCTGTTTCGTGCCGTCCGTGCTCCCGTCTTCAAAAATAAGAAGCTCCGCGTTCCCGTGCTTCTTTATTATCTCGTTGTACGTGGATTCTATGACGTTTTCTATTACCGAAGCCTCGTTATATACCGGTATTATTACCGACAGGCTCTTCATAAAATTAACACGCCTGAAGACTACTTAAAACGACGCCACAAAAAAGGTATACCGCCAACTTTTTGGGCATGGCATAACGTTCGTGAATAGAGCACGAAACGCTGTTGGTGATGCAAAGTTATAGTGAACCCGGTAAAGATTCCGGATATGATTTACTGGGTTCACTATAGTTCCCAAGGAAGTAATACCTTGCTTGTTTCCTTGGAGAACTATAGTCGGTGACATTAGTTTTCAAACATTTCTAATGTCATCTCTCCTTATAGCAAAGACAGAATTTTGTCCAAATAGTTCTGTCATTTGCTATATAACGACGTCAAAAACGGAAAAACGGCTTAAGTATTGCAGAAAAGAATCATGTATGATGCCGAAAGTTTCGCTCGTGATACCAGCATATAACGCGGAAACGACCATAGCGCACAGAATCGCCGAACTACGCGAAGAACTGAAAAACGCCGAGATAATAGTGGTATGCAACGGATGCACGGATGACACCGCAAACCTCGCAAGAAACTTGAAGGGCGTCAAGGTTCTTGAATTTCCGGAGAAGCTTGGGAAAGGCGGTGCCGTGGCAGAAGGATTGAAATCGGCATCGCACGAGTACGCTGGATTTATAGATGCCGACATGTCATTCGCTGCCCAAGACCTGAAAAAAATGATTGCAAAACTTTCCGTCTGTGACTGCGTGATTGCTTCCAAATGGAAGGAGACCGGCTTCAACAACGTGAAAGAAGGCGCAAAAAGAAAATTGTACGGAAGAATCTGGAACTTCATGGTCAACCTCCTGTTTGGATTGGGAGTTTCCGACAGCCAAGCTGGAATGAAGATATTCAAAAAATCTTTCCTGCCGGTGAATTTCGTGACAAAAGGATTTGAATTCGACGTGGAACTCCTGTATAAAATACGGAAGAACGGCGGGAAGATACTTGAATACGGCGTTGCCGTGAGAAAAGGCGCCAAGACGACCATGCGGCGGTCGGATATGGCAACGATGTTTTTCAATTTAATAAAGCTTAAAGCTCTATGTTAATCATGCAGCCCCCCGACTTCAATGCCATGATAGACGCTTTCTTTGACCGCGAAAAGAGGAAGAAAGAAATAGGGAGGTATTATCCAAGCGAGATAGGATATTGCCTCCGAAAAGTCTGGTACTCTTATAAGGAGCCGGTTGAATTTGCCCCCGCCCAGATAAAGATTTTCGAGCTTGGCAACATCATGCATGATTTCATCGCAAAAGTTCTCAAAAGCGACAAGAACCCGCACGTTGAGCTTCTGAAGGAAGAATTCCCGTTCAAGGAAGAGATAGACGGCTTCGTGATATCCGGCAGGATAGACGACCTGATAATGCTCAAGGCCGACGGCACCCAGCTGCTCGTGGAGGTCAAGTCCACAAAAAGCATAGGCTACGTCAACGAGGCCTCGCCGGCTCACGAGTCGCAGCTGCAGCTCTACATGCACTTCCTCGGGGTGCACGACGGCGTAGTCCTGTACGTCGACAAGACGAACCTGCAGACAAAATGGTTCCCGGCCAAATACGACGAAGCCAAGGCGAAAGCCGTCATAAGCAGGTTCAAGGAGCTTCACAAGTGCCTCGTGAACGACGTGCTGCCGATACCCGAGGCGCGCGCCAGCGCCAAGACGCTGTGGATGTGCAGGTTCTGTGAATACAACGACAAATGCTATTCGGCTACGCAAAAATCGAGCGAATGGCCTTAGATATTTATGTACGATTCCATCAAGCTGTCTGCAATAATGGTAGCAATATTCTTAGCTCAAATCAGCGTTGAAGGATTTACAGATAGCTTCGTGCTTGTTTCTTCTGACGCGGCAGAGCGGCCGTGGACGCTTGTAACGTCCATGTTCCTGCACGGCGGCGTGACGCATCTGTTGTCGAACCTGTTCGCACTGCTGCTGTTCGGCACCATATTTGAAAGCATCGTAGCCAGAACGCGATTCCTCCTGCTTTACTTCTCTGCAGGCATAGTTGCGAGCCTCGCGACCCTGCTCTTCTACGAAGCATCGCTCGGCGCATCCGGCGCGATTTTCGGCGTTCTTGGCGCGCTGGCCGTTATCCGGCCCAAAATGACCGTGTGGGTCATGGGAATACCCATGCCCATGCTTGCCGCTGCCGGCGTATGGCTCGCCATCGACCTTCTCGGCATGTTCGCGCCGTCCGGCACGGCAAACGCCGCGCATATAGCCGGCCTGCTTTTTGGCGCGGCCGTATCGCTGCTGTTCTTCAGGGCATACCTCCGGGAAGAACCCGCGGAAAAGCGCGAATATCCTCTTTCCGAAAGCACCGTGAAAAGATGGGAAGAGAAGTATATGGGGGTTGCACTGAAAGGTGTTAATTTGGCGATTTGCATGAATCCGCCCCCTGCATTAAAGTTAAAAAGATTTGCCGGCACAATAGATAAGCATTATCATGCTGCGCCACGGCGCATTGTACAAAGGAGGTAGTTTGAATGGCAGATAAGAAACCGCATATGAATCTTATTACGATAGGTCACGTAGACCACGGAAAATCCACGCTCGTAGGCAGGCTGCTTTACGACACGGGCAACGTCCGTGAGGACGTGATGAGGAAGCTCCTCGAAACCGCAAAAGAGCTCAAGAAGGAAACGTTTGAGTTCGCATTCGTCATGGACAGGCTCAAGGAAGAAAGGGAAAGAGGA
>DATDXW010000012.1:0-10311 GCA_035289125.1 archaeon
TTAGCTTCTGCTAAAGAAAGGCATTTTCGGCTACGGGTTTCCCATCGGCGGCGTTGCGGCGTTTGACGTGAACGAAGGAATCATATCACCGGGCGGCATAGGGTTTGACATCAACTGCGGCATGCGCCTGATTACCACGAATCTCACGGTCAACGACATCAAGCCGAAAATCCGCCCGCTGATAGAAGAACTGTTCAAAACCGTCCCCGCAGGCGTTGGCTCTTCCGGCTTCGTGAAGCTCACGAAAGACGCTTTCAGAACAGTGACGGAAGAAGGCGCGCGCTGGGCGATAAAAGAAGGCTACGGCTGGGACGAAGACCTGAAGATGACGGAAGAGGAAGGGCGGATGACTGCCGACTCCTCCAAAGTTTCGGACCGCGCGATGAAGCGCGGGCTGTCGCAAATCGGCACGCTCGGGAGCGGAAATCACTATCTTGAGATACAGCGCGCGGCTGAAATCCATGACGTTGAGTTCGCCAAAGCGTGCGGCATCACGCAAAAAGACCAGATAGTAATCATGTTCCACTGCGGCTCGCGCGGCTTCGGCCATCAGATAGGCACGGACTACCTTGAAAAGTTTTTGCAGGTAATGCCGAAATACAAGATAGAGATAGTGGACAACGAGCTGGCGTGCGCGCCTTTCCAGAGCAAGGAAGGGCAGGATTATTTTGAGGCAATGAAGTGCGGAATCAACATGTCCTTTGCCAACCGCCAAGTTATTTTGCATCGCATCCGCGAAGCGTTTTCAAAAGTCCTGAAGAAAAGCGCGGAAGAGCTGGAAATGCATCAGGTTTACGACGTCGCGCACAACACGGCAAAAATAGAGACGCATGAAGTGGACGGCAAGAAGAGAAAGCTCATCGTCCACAGGAAAGGCGCAACGCGCGCCTTCGGGCCGAATATGGATGAAGTTCCGGAAAAATACCGCGCTCTCGGGCAGCCCGTCATCGTTGGCGGCTCCATGGAAACCGGCTCTTACCTGCTTCGCGGGACGGAGCGCGCTATGAAAGAAACCTTCGGGAGCACGTGCCATGGCTCCGGCCGCACGATGTCCCGTGCCAGAGCTAAAGGAATGTGGCGCGGCGACACCCTTCTCAAAGATATGGAAAAGCGCGGGATAATAGTCCTCTCCACGAGCATGCCCGGCGTTGCCGAAGAGGCGGGCGGCGCTTACAAGGACATAGACGAAGTCGTGGAAAGCGTCCAAAACGCGGGCATATCCACGAAAGTTGTTGCGTTGAAACCTCTGGCGAACGTGAAAGGATAGCCGCATCTCTTTATTTGTCTCGTGGATAATATGACTTATGGCATTCGGCGCCCGCGCAGCCTTTGTATTAGCTTTTGTATTGCTGGCAGCCGGCTGCACGGCGCCTGTTCCGGAAAACACAGGTTCCAGCAACCCGAACGTCACGCGCGCCGATGAACCGGCAAGTCGTATTGACCTCGCTACTCTTGAGGGCGAAATAAACGGAATTGTGGATTCCGGCCTCCGCGTAGGTCCGGACCATTTCCGGAGGATGAGAAATGACCTGGACGCGCTGGCTGCCAGTGAAGACGGGATACGCATTGATGCGCTTGCCAGAAAGCTTGCCGAACTGGACCCCATACAGTATGATAACAAATCCACGCCTGCATCCAAGAATCCGGACGAGCAGATTCTTGCATCCCTTCAGTCGTGCTCCAGCGAGAAATTCACAGTCTCCCCTGTTGACATGAGCAATGTCTATGAAATCACGCCCATGGGGAATCTGGGGCCGCCCGGGCACACGCTGCCTACTGACCACATGTACATACACGTGAGCGGAGGGAGATCAACAACCAGCACAGTGCCGCTCAGGGCGCCAGGCGAGATTTATATTATTTCCGTAACCTCCGATCCGGACGATATCGCCCCGGAAAGAACCGAATATAGCATCATATTTGGTCTGTGCAAGGATGTCTTCGGCTATTTCAATCACGTAAAGGGCATCTCATCACAGATGGCGGCGTGGCTCGAAGACGCACAATGCGAAAGCTATACCCAAGGCCCCCAGGATTCGTGCACAAAACGGATTTTCCAGAAGGTCGCCGCCGGCACTATAATAGGCGAAGTGGGGCATCTTCAGGGAAACTTCGACTTCGGAGCCTATGATTATCGGCGTCGCCTAGATTTTGCAAATCCATCGCGCTACGGCAAGGATTCCGGCGGCTTGTGGCGTCCAAGGACGCTGTATATAACATGCCCGCTTGACTTGTATGAGGGACAAGCAAGAACTGACATGTATAGGAAAGTCGCGGGAACCAACGGATGCGGCAGAACGATGTACGACGCGAAAGGCACGCTCCAGGGCAACTGGTTTTACGGCGACAGCCGCGCCGACACGGGCCAATACAGCGGCCACCTTTCCTTCGTATATGACAACAAGAATCCGTCTGAAGCTGTCATATCCATAGGAGGCACAATCACGGGCGCAGGAAAGCTTGCCTTCGCGCCGCAGGATTCCGGCATCACGAACAGAAAATTTGACCATGTTTACCCAGACGGAAACATATACTGCTACACGGACGGCTCAAGGAAAGTCGTAGTGAAAATGGTGAGCAACGGACAAATCAGCGTTGAAGCCGGAGCCGGAAGCTGCTCTTACGCCGAATCCCTTGCAAACCCATACACATACGGGAGATGACGCTATTTTAATTCTTTATCCGCACGTATAAAATCATGCCCTTTAAAATCCGCGAGGACATCGCCACTGCGGACGTGGCTTTTGAAGCGTGGGGCACGACGCTGGAAAAGCTCTGCGAAGCCACGGGCGATGCGACGACGTCAGTAATGATAAACCCCGCCACGCTGAAAGAAAAAAAGGAAAAGAAATTTTCGGTGAAAGGCGAAACGCCGGAAAAGCTCCTTATCAATTTCCTCAACGAGATAATCTTCATCAAGGATGCCGAGCAACTGGTATTCAAAAGCTACAAAGTTTCAATAAAAGGCGGCGTGCTAACGTGCGCGGCAAAAGGCGACACGCTGAATTTCAAGAAGCAAGAACACCGTGTGGACGTGAAAGCCGCCACGTATCATATGTTTAAAGTGACGCAAGAAAAGAACAAGTGGAAGGCGTTTGTTATATTGGACATATGAGGCAGTATTATGGAAAAGCGCAACAATAAATCCATGCACGGCTATATTTTGGCGCTCGCCTCTTCTGTCGTAATAGCACCCGCTGTAGTGGCTAACGTCTTCTCGCTCCGGCTTGGGGCAAGCCCGTTCACTCTTCTCGCGTCCATCTACGTCTTTGCGATTCTCGCGTGCCTGCTCACGATTGCGAAAAACGGCGGCATGAACAAACTGAAAAATACCCTTATCAAATACAAATATCCCATGGTCGCGATGGGCATGACAAGCGGCATAATGGGCGCGTCCTGGCTTTACGCGCTCATTCTTGTCGGGCCGTCGCTGCTCGGTTTTCTCATGAAATTCTCCACTGTGGCAATAATAGCGCTCAGCATTCTGTTTCTGAAAGAGCGCTTCACAAAAATTGAAGCGCTGGGCGGAACCGTGGCGTTTGCCGGCGCGGTAATAATAAGTTACGGCACAGGCGAAGCCCTGCTTGGAGGCGTCCTGCTTGCGCTGGCATCATGCGTCTTTTTTGCAATTTCCCAGCTTGTTGCGAAAAGCTACGTTTCCCGCGTCCCGCCTATGGAAATGAACGCCATAAGGCTCTTCTTCATGCTCATTTTCGTAATCATTCTGGGCATTGCGACAAACACGCTCATTCCCCCGCCGATAGAAGCCTTGCCCTTTTTGGTTGTCGCTGGTTTGTCCGGCCCGTTTCTCAGCTTCTATCTTTATTTCAAGGCGCTTAAGACCGTGGACCTTTCCAAAGTCGCGCTTATAGGTAGCATCGAGCCGCTTGCCATACTCATCGCGTCTTACGCCGCTTTCGGTGAAGTCATGACGCTGCGCGAAGCTATCGGCTCTATAGTCATCTTCATCGGCGTCATGACAATAATGCTCTCGCGCCACGCGCCGAAGCTCGTTGCGCGATTCATATCAGAGGAGTGAATATGCCTGTCAACGCATTGTATTTTTTTGCAGTCGTCGCCCTCATGTTCGTCTTCATATCGTTCTGGCCCGTCTTCACCGGAGCTAACTGGGAGCCGACGCCGATGAAAAAAGTGAGAAGGATGCTGGACATGGCGCGCGTGACGAAACGGGATTACGTTTACGACTTGGGCTTCGGCGACGGGCGCATCCTTTTCGCGGCGCTAGAACGGGGCGCAAGAGCGGGCGGCTCGGAGATAGAACCGGTAAAGTGGCTTGCCGTAAAGATTTACGCGGCACTAAAAAAGGCAAAACTGGACTTGCACCTGGGCAACGCTTACTCGGCTGACTTAAGCAAGGCGACGGTGATAGCGATGTTCATGACGCCACTTGTGAACAAGCTTATCGCCGAAAAACTCTACGGGCTAAAGAAAGGGACGCGCATAGTAAGCTATCACTGGCCCTTCCCAACATGGAATCCCGTACGCGCAGACGCGCAAATGCGCATCTACGTTTATGAAGTCGGGAAGTTATAAATAATCCCGCCACACGCTGTATGACGCACAGCTGTGCGTCAAGTTGCTCGTGACGCGCGGCGAAAGCGAAGCTGTCGCGCAGTTGCGTCAAGTTGCTCAAGGACGCACAACAAAAGTGAAACTGTCGCGCAGTTGCGTCATTGTAGTAGGCGTTATGAAAGAGGCGGGAAAGGACTCTCATCACAAGGCTTAATTTTCGGCTGTGCTCGTCTTCGTCTTTACTTATATATAGTACACAGTCCCAAAAAAAGCTTTATGAGTTATAATACTAAAAAATCGGGAGGCAAATTCCCTGAAAGCAGGGACAGAATTAATAAAGGAGTTTAGTGGACAGCCTATTAGTTTAGTCACGTAGTGACGCACTAACCAGCCCTTGTCTCCCAGTTGCACCAAGTGCTTTACAGTGTGCAGATTATAAAAGTATCGCGTCAGCAGAACTCGCACACGTTTTTCTTCGCACTCTTTGTCGCTTTCTTTGCTTTCTTCACTGCCATTCCCAACACCTCTTTGTTTATTTTCTCGCTATTGTATAAATAGATTAGAAAACATACGGCCCGAATATGTTTATCAGCAGAAGCATCAGCATGAGCATGGAGACGTATCGCGTTATTGCCGCCGCGCGTTTTGTGACTTTTCCCAGTAGTGTCTCGAAGAACGGCCCGCCATCCAGCGGCTTCATCGGCAACAGGTTGAACAACCCTATTCCTATGCTGAAAACGTAAATCCAGAATATCACATTGTAGACGGAGAGCGCCTCGCCCGACAGGGAAGTCACGTAAGCCGGAAACTCGCCTTTGCCGAGCACTCCAAGAAATGCCGTCCCGTTGTTGTCCGCAAGCGTCACAAAAAATGCCCTTTCTTCGCCAACAAGGACGCCCTGCGACGCCGAAATGCCCTGAGAAAATACGGAAACCGGGCGCATATCTACAATCTTGCGCGCGAGTATATCCACAGTGTCTCCCGACTTGCTACGAGAAAGCACGGTTTTCACGCCGTCTACGCCTCCGATAGGCACGCCGTTTATGGAGACTATCGCATGCCCCGCTAATCCCGCTGCGTGCGCCGGCGTGCCTTCTATGACCGGAAAAGCCGTTCCTGCCTGAGTGAACACGGAAGAGACGGAAACAAGGAACACGAGCAAAAGAGCCGCCACCATAAGGTTCGCAAAAGACCCGGCAGCATACACGTTCAGTCTTGTCCTTGTTTTGGCACGGTTCAGCTGCGCCTCGTCCGGCTCCACGAACGCCGCAGGTATGAAGAGCAGAAACGCCCATCCTACGGACTTTATCCTGACTTTGTCAATCCTGCACATCACGCCGTGCATGAACTCGTGCGGCACGACCACGGCAGTTATACCAATAAGCCATATCCACCACGGAATAATGAACAAGCCCGGCGCCGAAACCGGCGAATCCACGGGCCCGGGCAGTATTATTCCCGCGCCGCCTGTTGTCGCTTGTTTTGTCACAATCCCGTAAGCGTTGAACGCGAGCCATATTGTTATCAAAACCATCGCCAGCACGCCTACTGCGATGCCGGCGTATCCCATAGCACTCCATAATCTCCGTGACTTGGCTACCCTGTTGATTAGCACTTTGCCACGCTGCGTCCTGCGAATGAACATGAGTCCTTCCCGCCTGACGTTGGCGCGGTCCGCGTGCATCAATATAGCCATTATTGCGACAAAACCGAGAAAGAGCGCGGCATCCGGGTGAACGAAGGAGAGAAGCGCCCACGCCGCAGTCGCGAGAAGAACGAATCGCATTCCATTAGTTCTCGTGGAGTCTAATAAAGCTTTGATGTTCCCGGCGAAAACTGCGCTCTATACGTTCACCAAGCCCGAATCGTATAAGAACCACGAGCAAAGCGCAAACCAATAGGGCATATAGCGGGAAGGCATAATATTCCAGCGTCCATACGGTTATCGTCGCCAGCGCGATGGCAAAGCTTATCGCGGCGAGCAGGTAAGGCGTATAGCTTTCGGTTTCCGGCGCGAAGTACGTCATTTTTTATCTGCGATTACTATGATACCTTTACAACTAAATCTATAAACAAAACCTCGCGTCTTGATTTCTTCCGCCGGAACTTCTAATTCTATAATTCGAACTTTACAATTTTTCAACAATTCTTTAATAAATTTTCTGGCTTCTTCAAGTTTATACTGCGGCTCGGATTTTATAATGTAAAATTTTCCGTTAGGAAGAATACGCTTGATATCCGTTGCAAAGTCAATAAGGATTCTTCCGCTTGGTTTCAAAATTCTATCAATTTCAGAAAAAATCTGCCGCAAAATTTCTTTTGGAAAAAGATGTAGAGTGCCTGTGCAAAACACGCCATCGAATGAGTTGCCTTCAAATGGGATTTTTTTGGTAACATCAAAAACTTTAGTTTCTAACTTTTCTTTGCATTTATCAGACGTGTTTTGCCATAATTTTGCAAGAGCGTTTTCATCAATATCGGAAGCAATAACAAAATCGGCTTTTTCCAGCAAGTTTGAGTTGTAGCGACCGTCACCTGCAGCAAGATTCAGCCATTTGCCAATAATTCCAGTCTTTTTCAAAAGTTCCAAAGTGCCTTTATCCCCAGTTCCCCAGATAGAAGTTTTATCAGTTTTTGAATAATCAATGCCCTCAGTAAAGATATGTTTTTCTTCGTCTGGTTCGTGAGGTTTTGTTATCTTCTTCATAATATCATCATGTATTCAAGGACTTTTTATAAAACGTTCAATTAAGCGACCCATAGCAATAAAAATCGTTTTTATTGCATTGAGAGCATATGGTAGCATGGCAAAACACGGCATAGTGAGAATAGACCGTGCAACCGTCCGCTTCATCGCGCGGCTTCTCGTGTTTTCGTTGCCTACGCTGCTGATAATCGCCACAGGCTACGAGTTCGCGCCGCTCATGAACGTCACGCACTTTCTTGCGTTCACGCTTCTACAGGCGACCGGCGTCCCTGTCGTGAGCAGCGGCTCGTTGATAACCGTGCCCGTGGAAGGCGGAACGTGGGCGGCTTACGTCAGCTGGGACTCGTCGGGCTGGAAGAGCCTGCTCCTCTTCTTCGCGCTCATTATGGCAACAGAAGCGCCGCTGCGGCGGAGACTGGAAGGGTTGGCATTGCTTCCCATAATCTACGGCGCTAACGTCGTTAGGGTCTGGTTCATGTTCTTTTACGTCCACATCTTCGGGCTTGGCTACTACGAAATCATCCACGGGACGCTCTGGAGCTGGGGCATGATTGTCTTTACGCTCGCACTTTGGCTTTCATGGAGGCACTGGATGGAGAAATACGCAAAAGCAAGCAATAATATGGGATACGCACTCGCGAAGCGAAGGGTATAAAAACAATAAATACCGCCCAAAACAAATACAATCCAATGGAAGACCTCCGGAACATAAGCACGCATCTTGACAACCTTGAAGCCAAGCTTAGGAATACTTTTGTGGAAATAGACACGAGAATAGCGCGACTGGAAGGCATGAAAGAAGGCGGCTCCGAAGAGCGGATGCAAGAGCTTGAGGACCTGATGCTTCTTATTCAGGTGGATAACGCGAAGCTGAAGGAAACAGGCGGGGAGCACGGCACGCTTGTCGCCACTGATAATAAGGGAGTCGATGAGCGGCTGTCCGCAATAGAATCGGATATCGCTAATCTCAGGAAAAGCAGCCCTGCTTTCCACGACACTGACGAACGTGAAAGACTGAGCGAGATTGAAAAAAGAATAGAGGCGCTTTCCGAACCGAAAGGAAAATTCTCGTTCAAAAAGGAGCTATCGTCTATCAAATCCGGCGACTTGCGCGGCGTGGAGTCACGACTGGATACACTGGAAAAGCACTTGGGCGAAGCTGACGGCAAAAGCATCGTGCCAACTGAGCTCTACGACAAGATAGCGGCACTGGAGGAACAGATAGAAAACGCCGCGCCTTCGACAGCGCTGGAAAAAAGGCTACAAAGCGTGGAGCAAAGGCTTCGCCAACCCGACACCGTCTCCAAGGGCGACGTCAAGAATTATATTGATAAGCTGCTCGCAATCAAGGAAGAAGTCCAGCAGGATATGGAGAAGCTCTCTTCAATGAAGAACGAGCTTCAGCAATTCTCCTCGACGCGCAGCGAGATAGAAAAGAAGCTCGGCAACGTGGAAGTGAACGCCGAGCGCGCCAATGCGTTTTACGCCAAGGCAAAAAGCATAGAGGAAGCGTTGGACAGGAAAATGGAGGAGCTAAACGCATTTGCCAGAAACGTGGAGGGCAAGGTATCCGGAAGCCTGACCGAAATGGAGAGAGCCCGCAAGGGAGTGGATGCGAAGATAGATTCCATGGAGGAAAAAATACAAGCGCGGCTTGTGCGCTTGGACGCAGTGAAAGAGTCTCTTGATAACAAATTCAAGGAAATACAGGCGCGGGTGGGCGAACTGAAAGAGCTTGAGTCCAAAGTCGCGCGGCTTGCGGCATTGAAACCGGAGCATGACCCGGCGTCAGACAAAGTTGCGCGCGCCATGCGCGAACTTCAGGAACGCTTTGAAGAAGAATCTACAATGCGCGCCTCCGTGGACAAGGCCATTCAGGAAATAAAGAAAAGGCTGGGCGATGTTGACAAAGCAAAGAAAGAAATAGAGAACCAGCGGGCCACTGCCATGGACATGGCGAAGGGCTCATGGAATTATGCCAGCAATCTTGAGAAGCGGATAGCTGAACTTGAGCGCGAACTGGTGAAGATGGACAACCTGCGGATGGAGATTGACAACGAAACCGCGAACCGCCTGGCAACGGAAAAGGATTTCGACGACGTGAAAAAGAAGATAACCTCCCTTGATAAGGGCATGATGCGGCTCTTCCGCGAGGGCGGCGCTCCTGCAGCGAAGATTGATACTGAAAAGAAAATAGAAGATGCAATAAGCAACAGGATGAAGGAAATGCAGGCGAAGCTCGCTGGTATGGTCAACGCCACGAGTGATATCACACAGTTGGCAAAAATAAAGGAGGAATCCAATAAGTTTTCGCTAATGCAGAATGACGTGAAAGAGTTGCGGGCACGTCTAGAAGAAGAATCCGCGCTTCGCGCATCGCTCGCCAAAAGCATTTCGCAAAACAGCGTGTTTGCGCATAACGATGACTACTCATCAAGGCGTAGTAATGCGCTGGAAAAGGAGATAAGCGGCGCGACCGCGCCGGCGAAAGAGCGTATTATGAAAGAACATATTGCAATAAGACCTGATAATTCCGAAATCCTATCCGAAATAGATAGGCACATGTCAGACTTCAAGAATCAGATGAACGCGGTGCGCTCCAAGGTTCTGCAGGAAGGCGAACAATTTTCCCAGTTCGTTAAGGATAGTGACATCGTAAAGCTCCGCAACGAAATACAGGAGCATCACCAGACGCTAAAAAGCATAGACAAGAAGATAGAGAAGAGCGCGACGAAGTTCTTTGCGGAGAATCTGGAAGAGTTCGCAAAAGCCCTGGACATGAATATGCCGGCATTCGTCACTCGTGACCGCTACGAACAGGACATGAAACGCATTGATGGCACGCTGAAGAACATATCCGCGCCGGACATCGCGCCGCTCTACGACAGGATGGATATGCTTGAGCGCGACGTCGGCCAGCTCGTACTCTCCTTGCGCACGATGCTCATGCGCGTGCCGATTGTCATTGAATAATCATTTACTTGCGTTGGCCATTATCCAAGCAAATCAATGAGTTCTTTGGCCGATTTTATCAAAGCCGCTTTCCATGAAAACCCGTTGACGGTTTTTCC
>DATDXW010000013.1:0-12177 GCA_035289125.1 archaeon
GGCTTTTGGCGGAGCGGGTTCGTCTTCGGTTTTACTTGGTGTAGTTTGGTTGGGGAATGGCACATTAACCCACTCTTGTCTCATCCGCCCGCTAAAGCGGGCAGCTTTCGGTATGCGGGTTGTAAATAAATCATAACTTTCGCGAGCGCAACTTTTTAGAACAACGCCTTGAAAAATCAATTTCCATCGTCATTACGGACACCATTTTCCCCATCAGCCATCTATGAGCCATATTCACAAAGTAACCATCAGATACCTTTAAAACTTCTTCCCACGAAAGAATTATGTTCTTTTTGATTTGATATTTTCATATTAGTGGAGAAAATATATAGAATACTATAATATGGCATCGACTTGATGCAAACCGACGCGCCGCGCGCGTCATACGGCATCTAGGGGATGGAGAAAACAGGATATGTTCAAGACCGTAACGGTAAAGGATAACGTGCGTGTGCTTCCGTCCAAGTTCGGGCTGGATATAAAGGACAGCGTGCGGGAGAGCCTGCGCGAAACGTCGGAAGGCAAGCTTTACCCCGAGCTGGGCGTAATACTGGCGGTTACTGAAGTGGACGAAGTCGGCGAGGGCACCATAGAGCCGGAAGACGGGGCGATTCATTATCCGGCACAGTTCAAGATGCTTGTTTACAGACCGGAGGTCAACGAGGTCGTTCTCGGCGAGGTCGTGGATGTCACGGAGTTCGGCGCTTTCACGCGCATTGGCTCAATAGACGCGCTCATCCATGTGTCGCAGATAATGGACGACAAGATGGCGTACGACCCGAAAGGCTCGGTTTTCACCGGAAAGAAGATGGGAAACAAGCTCCAGGAAGGCGACATAGTAAGAGCGCGTGTCGTCGGCGTTTCTCTGGGCAAGGGCAGGAGCAAAGTTTCGCTTACGATGCGCCAGCCGTGCATGGGCGCGCTTGGATGGCTTGACAAGGAGAAGAAGTCCGCGAAGGAAACAAAGGAAACGAAAGAGCACAAGCCGGAAAAGAAAAAGTAGCTTTTAATACGTAATTCAATTAAATGAGCGAGAAACGTAGTAAAGAATAATATGGAATACGACACAGCGAAGCGTGGGGTATTGGGATACGATTCACGAATGAAATGGGTGAAGGGATATGGCACGAAGGGCATGCAAGAACTGCAAACGCATAATAGAAGGCGCGAAGTGTGTTGCTTGCGGCTCCACGGAGCTCACGAGCAGCTTCCAGGGCACGATAGTGATATTCAGCCCGGAATCGGAGATAGCGAAGAAACTGGGCATAACGGCGCCGGGAACGTACGCCGTTCGCGTATAATGGTGAAATGGCAGAGGGGTATTATGAAAATTGACGTCATAAGCGAGAAAACGAACCCTTACATGAAACGCAAGGAGATGAACGCGCGCATAGAGCACAGTAAGGAATCGTCGCCGTCCAAAGCTGCAGTGCAGGCTATAGTTGCCAAGCAACTGAAAGTGGACGTAGAACGGGTGGAGATAGTCAACATCCAGAGCGAAGTCGGGATGCCCGCTTCGCAAAGCAGGATTTACGTTTGGCAAGAGAAAAAAGTGAAGGACTTGTCCAAGAATGAAGAAAAGAAAGCTGAAGAGAGTAAAGAAGAAATGATTGGAAAGGAAAGGAAAATATAATATGGGATACGATGCTATGGGAACTGATGCACGAAGCTGTATGACGGCTTGCCCAGCCGCGCGTCTGACAGCATCGCGGGGTATTGATGATTTATGCCAGGACCTAGAGATATAAAGAAAGGAAAACCAAAGGAAGCGCCGAAAGCCGCCGAGCCTGTGAAGAAGGGAGCAGTCCCGACGCCGCCGGTTGAAGAGGCGCCGAAGCCTGTCGAGAAGAAGAAGGAGAAGAAGAGCCAGAAGGACCGCCCTCATTCAAAGACGAAGCACGCCAACGTGCAGATATGGAAGCTTTATTCTAACGGAAAAAGAAAGAACGAATTTTGCCCCAGATGCGGGCCGGGAACGTTCATCGCCGCTTTTAAGAACCGCAAATACTGCGGCAAGTGCGGCTGGGCGGAAGTCACGAAGGAGAATAAAGCCTAATCAAACCGAATGCTGTTTTCTTTCGTGCATTTCACTATATCGTTGATAAGCCTTTGCGAATTAAATTTATCTATATTTCTGGCAGAACTTATCGCGCCACTATAATGTATTATTGCATGTTTGTTACCGTCGGATAAGACATAATAGCGCTTCTCCTCACCGTCTTCCTTCTCATTGTCTTTCAATATATCTTTCATTTTGTCAGAGGCAACAACCTCGTTTACGAACATAATTTTGAAATCCAGCGTTTTTATCATTTTTCCGAATTCTTCGTCCATTGTCTGAGTTATGGCTTGATTATCCTCAAAAAATTCATGTTTTTAGAATTTTTCAACCGAACTGGATATATGTCCATATGAAAAAAATCGGAATCTGTATTTAGTTTAAGTTTTTCGCATAATTTTTTGAAAAGGCGTCGCAAGCTATAAAAATATGTCGGGTAATGTCCTTCCGGTAGTTTCTTATCAGTCCTACCACTTTGTAGATAATTGTTGAATTCTTTATTCGCATCCCAACTCAATATAGTTCCTTCATTTTTATCCATACTTTCTGTATAAGAAGGATTGAGGCCGCAGAATATTATAGGTGTTTCCTGTTGTACCTGTACTATAGGTAATGGAACAACATTTGGATGCCCTTTTCTTTTTCCAAAATCTATTGTTGGATAAAATTTGTCTAATGCACTTTGTAGCACTCCTTTTCGTGTGCCTTTCCACATCAAATTAAAGACTGCCTTGTTGTAATTTCCAATAACAGTATTTTTCGAGCTAATACTAACTCACCCAACATAAGCCTGCGTAGGCTGCGGCTGCTCAACGCGGAACGAAGGCGTCTGTGCCGGCACGCCTTTCCGCTTCTTATGGAAGTCCTTGTAGGTTTTCCACGTGCTTTTCGCGGAATCGCCTTTCAAAATCTTCGTCACTGTAAGGTTGGGAGCGGGTTTGTCTTTCATCGGGCGATAATCAACGAGCACTATGTCTTCCTTCTTCATCTTCGGGGCGAGCTTCTTTTCCACGAGCACGGTAATCAGGTTTTCGTCCCACATCTCAAGCATGGCTTGAGCGCTCGCGTCAGAGGCGTGAACGTCTTTGCCTTTGAACACTTCCAGCACTTTTCCGGGATGATACATTACTTTACATTGAGACAGAAGGTTTTTAAGCGTGTTTGCGCTTTCGTCGCATCGCTTTAAATATCGTGCCACGCAAAGACGATTATGAAGCTCACGGCGTCTTTCCGAAAGGGCGAGAAATATATAATAGCCAGATGCCCAGAACTTGGAGTAACGACTCAGGGCAGGAACATGGAAGAAGCCAGGCACAACTTGAAAGAAGCTACTGGATTGCATGTTGAGGCTATGATAGATTATATGCTGAAACACGGGAAAGTAAAGGTGGAGAAAGGCAAAATACTCGCCGCTTGAAGGGCGATTAAACATGAAGATGCCCGTAGTTTCCGGTTACGAACTTCTGAAATTTCTCTCCAAAAGATTCGGCTTTTATATCATAAGGCAGAAAGGCAATCACGCGACCATAACCAATGATGTACGGTTTACTACTATACCACTTCATGAAGAACTTGACACTGGAACGCTGAAATCTATACTAAAGGATGCGGGCGTGACGAGGAAACAGTTTCTGCAGGAGTATAAAAAATAACCCACGAATATTTATTCATGATTTCAATCGGCATTGAAAGCACTGCCCATACTTTTGGCATTGGCATCGTGGAAGGCACGAAGATTCTTGCCAACGAGCGGGACATGTTCCGCCCGCCTGCGGGGATGGGCATGAATCCTACGGAAGTTGGGAAACATCACGTCATGGTTAAAGACAAAATTCTTGAAGCAGCTCTCGCTAAAGCGGGAATTGAACTGAAAGACGCTGATATAATATCTTACTCGGCCGGCCCGGGGCTGCCGCCCTGTTTGCGCATCGGATTGGAGTTTGCTAAGGAACTTGCCAAAAAATCGCGAGCGAAGCTCATGGAAGTGAACCACTGCGTTGCGCACATGGAGATAGGCAAGCTCTGCACGGGAGCGCGCGACCCGCTAATGCTCTACGCGTCCGGGGGCAACACGCAAGTTATAGGCTACGCCCAGGGGCGCTACCGCATTTTCGGGGAAACGCTGGACATACCGGCGGGCAACGCGCTGGACGTTTTCGCGCGCTCTGCATCGTTGCCGTTCCCCGGCGGGCCGGAGATAGAGCGGCTGGCGAAAAGCGGCAAATATGTTGAGCTTCCTTACGTCGTGAAGGGGATGGACTTGTCGTTTTCGGGAATAGTGACGGCGGCGCAGAAGATGCTCAAGACTCAGAAACTGGAAGACTTGTGTTTCTCGCTGCAGGAAACGATTTTTGCTATGCTTGTGGAAGTCACGGAGCGCGCGATGGCGCATACGGAAAAGAAAGAGCTGCTTCTGGTGGGCGGCGTTGCCGCGAACGCGCGGCTGAAAGAAATGTGCAGGATAATGTGTGAAGAAAGGGGCGCGAGTTTCCATCCCGTGCCTATGGAGTATGCGGGAGACTGCGGCGCGAACATCGCATGGACTGGGCTACTGCAATACGAGAAAGGATGCAAGCCCACGACGCCGGCGAAAGCGGACTTTTATCAGAAATGGCGCGCGGATGAAGTGGAGGTGACGTGGGTATGAAAACTGACATTATCTCTGTCAACGACAAAACCGCCCTATCAAAAATCGCCGCGATAATCAGAAAAGGCGGCATCGTCGTGTATCCGACGGAAACGAGCTACGGCATCGGAGCGGACTGGACGAATCCGCACGCCGTAAGAAAGATATTCAGAGTGAAGGGCAGAAGCGGGGAAAAAAGACTTCCAGTCATCGCGCCGAGCCTTGCAGTGATGGAAAAATATGCGATGATAAATGAAGAAACGAAAGAGCTTGCAGAGGCGTTCATGCCCGGACCGCTGACTCTTGTCGTTCCTCTGCGAAACAGAAAAGGCACGGTAGCTTTTCGGATTTCTTCGCATCGCTTCGCGCATGAGCTGGCAAAAAAAATCAACGGACCAATAACGGCGACGTCGGCGAACCGCGCGGGCGAGCCTTCCATTTACGACGGACGCGAAGCGATATATCTCTTCGCCGACATGGTGGATGCTATAGTGGACGGGGGCAGGCTACGAAAGAGAAGCGCGTCCACGATTTACGATACGATGAAACACTTCGTGCTGAGGAAAGGCCCGATAACCGGAAAAGCTATTGCGCGAATTCTCGAAAAACGTTGACAGTACGCGTTTACCCGCCGACCAAGTCTATAATCCCCGAAATGACGAGAGCAAGCGCCAATAGAATCACTGCCACGTCGGGTAGCCAGTCAATGCGGAAAAATATTATCATCGCCGCAGTTGTCTGCAACAGGAAATAGAAAACGTTATCCGGCGTGAACATAAGGCAAAATATAGTGCGTTATGTTTAAAAATCCCTGCTTACCTACAAAGAATTTTGTAAATAATACCGCCACATGCTGTATGACGCACAGCGGTGCGTCAAGTTGCTCGTGACAGGTGGTTTTCGGTGTGCAGATAACATATAACACGGGGTGCGCCGGTATTGATTTACACGGCAAAGCTAAGAGATATAAAGCAGAGAATTATATACTGTACAATAGAAATCTTTATATATAATTATTTGCTACATATAAGTGGTAATAAAATATGGTTCGTGGCGATACTCTAGCGAAAGCGGAAGAAGTTTATAAGAAGTTGTTGGAAGATTTTCCATGGAAAGATGGTCAGATAAAAAGACCTATTAGACTATTAACATCTTTGGAAGAAGAATTAAATTACTTCAAACTGCCTTGGGTAGAAAAAGAGGAAATAGCTGATGGGATTGAGTTTTGCATATCACATGAAGTGAAGAGAAGATTCGAATCATTACCGTCTGAACAGCCTATAGTATTTTATCATGGAACATTTCGCGATAATGTACCTTCTATCTTGCAGCATGGTTTATTAAGTAAACCTCCTGCTAACGCTCACGGAGATTTCCATTTTTCTGGTGGAGGTGTATATGTAACACCTTCTTTTAGAACGGCGCAATATTTTGCAGGTTGCAAGGAACATACTGTTTTAACAACGAATGATGGGGCTGTTATAGAAGTTGTGTTACCAAAGAATAAAGTAATGGTGGGTTCTTACGGTATTCGTCTCGAAGCTGTAAGTACGGAAGATGTTGCCGATGTCAACGCTGTTTATTTATTTAGTGACGGAACATGGCAGAGATACAAAGTTAATGGAAAAAGACTTAACCCTCATGATAAATTTATAACTTCAATGCCATTAACCTTGGCGTATACCCCTCCTTCAGATTTTGATACAGCATTAGAAATCCAATATGAAAGGCTTTATGGTGACTCTTTTCCAGTTGTTTATCAAAACCATTCTGCGCTTGTAGGCCGTTTAAACAGGATATTGAAATCTACTTCATGAATTACTATAAATTATTTCCCGTCTATTCGTGCGCGAAGATGCAGTCAACGCTGCTTTTCTCTTTGTTCTCTATGCGCACGAACCCGAAGCGCTCGAACTGGACGACCTGTCCTTTCTTCGCTTTGAGTATATTTCTCTCACCAACGCCTGTTATCGTGCCCGTGGCCGTGATGACGCGCACGGTAACGCTTTTTTCAGGCACCCAATGTATCTTCGGCGTGGGCTTGATGTCGTAACCTGTTACTTCAGCGGCGTCGGAAATCTTCACGTTGCAGAAATCCTTCAGCCGAACTTCCAAGTCCTTGTACTTGTCGAAGTCCTCCTTCTCGACGTAGATTTTGTTGCCTATGACTATCGTTCGCCGTGCCTCCTTTGCAGGATGTATTTTCGCGCTCACCGTTTTTTTCACGTTGCCTTTGAGCATTATCGGCTTCGGCTCGGACACGAAGAAAAATCGCGGCGCGGTCGCGTCCACCATCTTCCTGTTATACGCAGCCAGATTTTCCGTGGAGATGGTTATGTCGTTGGGCCGCGCGCCGACCTCCATCACTATCTTCCGCAGCGCCTCGGGAAGGAAACCGCGGCGGCGCAGGGAGCGCAGAGTGCCGACCTTCGGGTCGTCCCATCCCTGAATATCACCTTTTTCTATGCCCGCCCTTATCTCGCTTTTGCTTAACACCATATCCGACATCGAAAACCTGCCCAAGATTATGACTTCAGGATACTTCCAACCCATGTGCTCGTACAGATAGCGCTGCTTCGCCTCGTTAGTGGAATGCTCCTGGCCTCGGAATATATGGGTTATTTCCAGCAGATGGTCATCTATCGCAGAAGCGAAATTGTAGAGCGGCCATACATGGGCTTTCTTTAACGGGTGAATAGGATTGTCAACGATGCGCACGGCAGGCCAGTCACGCGTCGCCGGATTTTTGGCTTCAATGTCCGTCTTTATGCGCAGCACGGCCTCGCCTTCCTTGTACTTGTGCGAAAGCATGGCTTTCCAGCGCTTTGCATTCTCTTTCCTGTCCAGCGAACGGCAGGGGCAGGCTTTGCCCGAGTCGCGCGCGGTCTTCCACGCATCGCCGCACGTGCAGACGTACGCGGCGTCCTTGGATATGAGATCCGCCGCGTGCTTGTAATAGATAGGCAACCGCGATGAGGAAATGACCTCCTTGTGGACTTTGATGCCAAGCCACTTCAGGTCTTCGCGAATCCACGAATAGAATCGCTTCTCCGGCACCTTTATTTTAGGGTCTGTATCATCGAAACGAAGGATGAACTTTCCGCCGTATTTCTTGGCATATTCGTCGCTGAGCAGGGCAGGGCGCGCGTTACCCAGATGCAGCGCTCCGTCCGGATTCGGGGCAAAGCGCACGATAAACCCTCTCCTATCCACGTCCAGTTCCGACAGCTCTTTCTTTTCTTCTTTCTTCTCCTCTTTCACGTAGCCGCCATCATCCAGTTCCTGCTGCTGTTTCCCGAGAGAAAGTGCATTCACCTTATTCACTTCCTCCTCAACAAGAGAACGAAGCTCCTGTACGCGGGCGCGATGCTCGGGCTTGTCACCGAGTATTTTGCCAAGCACGCTGTTTTCCACTGCCACGCCGTCGTGTTCAACAGCGTTTGCAAGAGAATAGAGTCTCACAAGTGGGCGAATGTCTTCCATGAAATAGTATATTATAGACGCAACAATTTAAGGTTTGGAATATTCCAGAAAACCTATTTATACCGCACTGTTCAGTGAATATAAATGAAAGCGCTGAAAGACGTCGTTCGTAAGGCGAAGTCTGTTATTACGGAACCGGACAGGTTTTTCGCTTCCGTGAAGAAGGAGAAGGGGTTGGCAGAGCCTGCTAAATTCTATGCTGTGGTTTCGGGCGTGCCGTTGCTCGTTTTGGCGGCACTGACAGTCGCTGGATTCTCGATAATGCCCATGATGGGGCTTGTGATGGGTGGTACAATGGTTACGGGCTTGGCCTTTGTATGGCTGCTCCAGATTGTGGGACTGTTCTTCTCCGCTGGCATAACGCATATTGCCGTTAAGCTTCTCGGAGGGAAGAACAGTTACGCCGACACTTACAAGGCTATAGCCTATGGCTCGACGCCTGCCGCGTTACTCGGCATTATTCCTTACGTAGGCATCGTAGCGTCGGTTTACTCACTATATATTGACATAAAAGGCGTTTCGGCATTACAAAAGATGAGCGCGGCACGGTCTGCTATCGCTGTGCTTATACTGCCCCTGCTTGTGTTATTGCTTGCCGTCTTTGTCGCATCCAAATTGACAGGGACGGGAATGTTCTACTGACGTGGATTAAATCCTCTTCTTTGCAACCCTTACTGTGAAATTCTTTCATAACAGCATAATACTGGATGTTCCGGACTCCGTTTACTACCCGGAAGAAGACTCGCTGCTGTTGACGGAATCGGTGAAGAACATGGCAACGCAGGGCGTGGCATGCCTTGACGTAGGATGCGGTTCCGGGCTAATAGCGGTAACGATGGCAAAGAAGGGAGCAACCGTCACGGCATCGGATATCAGCAAAGAAGCGGTTAATGCCACCCGGAAAAACGCAAAGGCAAACGCCGTTTCTCTTACGGCGACAGAATCTGATTTGTTCTCAAAAATAAGCGACAAATACGACCTGATAACCTTCAACCCGCCTTACCTGCCGGAAGGCGAAGGGGACGAATACTTGGGCGAAATAAAGCGCCATCTTGTCGGCGGGAAAACGGGACGGGAAGTAATCGGGCGGTTTCTCAAAGAGGCGAAGGCTCATCTGGCGACGCATGGAAGAATACTCCTCATGATTTCCTCGCTTACCGGGGAGAATGAAACGATTGCACTATGCAGGAAATACGATTATACTGCCACTATTGCGGCGAGGAAGAAGATTGAGTGGGAGGAGCTTGTGGTTCTGGAAATCCTGCAGGACAATAAATAATCCCGCCACACGGCGCGATGCCTTGTGGAAAGGGCTTCGCGCTTCATTGCGTGGGCGTTGTGAAAAGGATTTTCTGCGCACGGTTTGGCGGGTTCGTCTTCGGCTTTTACTTATTTTCTTAGTAAAAACTATTCCTTCCGTGCATCCTGTAGAAGAAATTGAGCGCCCGCTCGCCGTACGGAGTCACAACGAGTCCGCCGTCTGCGTCTGCTATCAGACCACTGCCTTTCAGAATATCGGGTCTGCCCTGTGTCAGGGCGGCAAAAAGTGCCATGTCCCTGACGCTCATGGGATTAGTAACATTTTTTATTCGCACGCATTCCAGCAATCTGGCGTCATCGGTTCCTATATGGTATTCGTACACGACTGTCTCGTACGGTGTATTGCTCATAATTATCACCATTATATAGTAATGAATAATATATAAAGATTTCTATGCCCGCAAAAGCGCATTTATGCTTCACTCTTCAATTATTAAAATGCCCGTAAACGCGCCCGTGGAATACTACAAAGCGGAGATGAAGTTCAAGGCTGCGAAAAGCAAAGAAGAAAAAATAGCGGCTCTAGAGGAAATGATAGCGCTACTTCCGAAGCATCATGGCAGTGAGAATGCACATGCTCAACTAAAATCACGCTTAGCGAAGCTGCGTAAGGAAGGAAAGAAAAAGGGCGCGGCGCGCGCCGGCATCCAAAAGGAAGGGGACGCGCAAGTCTGCTTAATCGGCTATACGAATTCCGGAAAGTCGTGGCTTCTTTCCAAACTTAGCGGCGCGGCAGTAGAAGTAGCGCCTTACGAATACACGACCACGAAGCCGGCGATAGGGATGATGGACTGGAAGGGCGTGAAGATACAGCTCATAGAGATACCGGCAACGTTCCAGCCGGCTTACGTGAGCATAGCAAGAACTGCCGACCTCGCCGTACTGCTTGGCGGTGCGGAAGAGAGGCGCGCGCTCGCCGAATACCTGAGGGAGAACTACGTGAAAACCAGGTCTGTAAGCGCGGACACTCGGCGGGAGAGCGCGGAAGCGATAAAAGAGCGGATATGGAAGTCGCTTGGCAGGATAGTCGTCTACACGAAAAAGACGGGAACGCCGATGTCGCTGCCCATTGGCGCAACGGTCAAGGAAGCGGCGAATAAGATTCACAAGGATTTCGTGAAGAATTTCCGGTTTGCCCGCATATACCGGCGCGGCATGGCGAAGCAGGTGGGGCTGGATTATGCGCTGAACGACGGCGATGTGATAGAGATTTACGCATAGCCGCCTTTAAGTTTTTTCCGCATCAGAAATATGTATGGAATCTTTCTCATGGAGAAGGGAGACAGACCATTATACAGCGGATGTTTTTACCCCAGAAGGAGAACAGGGATATCTTGATGCTTACTTTCCGCCGATTTCGGGAAAACAACCGGTATACATCCTGTCCCTCGGAGTGTGTAAAGACAAAGCAAGTTGTGATATTGCAGGCGTAACGTTTGAATCTGGTGTGGGCATAACGGATTCTTGGTGCATGGAAGCATTGCGTGGATATAGAAGCCTGTTGCAAGGACTCCCGGAGGATGTGCGAAAGGTATTCATGGGAATGCTGGAAGAAGAGCCTGCGCACGTTTCTTATTAATTATTGGCATCACATATAATTGGCATGCCGTTTGAAGAAATCATAGCAGGCTTCAACACCGTCCAGCTGGCGGCACTGCTGGCGGCGTTCATAATATTCATCTACATCGTCAAGCAGGCGGTGCAGACCGTGATAAACACGGCGATGGTGGCGGCGATATCCGCGCTCTTTCCGTTCGCCGCGAACTACGCGGGAATAAGCGTTCCCACGGACATTAACGGGATTCTGTTTTTTACCGCAGCGGGCGTGGGGCTCTATCTGCTCTACATAGTAGCCCGCATTGTATACAGTGCTTTGCGCATAGCCGGAAAAGTAGGGAGAATATTCGTGCCTTCGCGATAACTTATTCGGTGGCGATTATTCCCGCTTTCGGCAGCTCTATCCGCTTCGCGAAGCCCGACATCACAAAGCCGTTCTGGAGCGTTATGTCGCCAACCGGCGAAATAAGCTTCACCGTATCATTAACCAGTTTTATCTCCGTGCCCTTCACGACTATAGAACCGTCTATTTCCGATACCAGAAACGGCAGGGAAACGTTTGCTGCATAGAGACGGGTAAAGCTCACTGTTCCCTTAACAGGAGCGCTGTCGTATGTAATGGATGCGCCGTCCGCTTCCAGTGTGCGCACGGTGCCGTCCAACGATGCGTCGTTGCCATGGGCAGACACGGTGCCGCGAAAGCCAAGAAGCGTGACGTTTGAAGCGGAAAGCGCGCCGCCAGCTACGACTAAAGACGTGCTTTCCGGCGCTATCTCAATCCGCGAATTGGCGGCGGTGAATGTCATGTTGCCGTAAGATGATGCAACAAGCGTAAAGCTTGCGTTGGGCGGGCCGGGACTGACAAAAGAATAATAATAGCCGAAGAATGCGGAAACTTCGGGCGTTCTCGCCACCAGAACCAGCGCTGCCGCGAGAATTATCGCCAGCGTGACGAGCATTTTCCACTGCATGAAGTTATTTAAGTCGCTGGAATTAAAAGGATTTGTTGAAGGCGTTTTTGTATGGTGGAAGTCATGCAGGGTTCGGACATCTGGGGCACAGTGTTATGGTTTGCGATGCTGTTCGTGTTCATGTTCGTATATCCGCGCATGATGCTCTCCCAGATGCTTTA
>DATDXW010000014.1:0-4471 GCA_035289125.1 archaeon
GCGTTCATGCTTGTGTATCCGGAGCAAGACACTGTCAGGCTCTATTACGCCAACACGCCGTCGGATTGGGCGGGAATTGCCATTTCTTCAGCCGCGCTTGCCGTAATACTACGTTCCATGATAATGCCTTTTATTCAGAGGAGAAAACTCAAGGGCTCGTAAAATGTTTGAACTCTGGGAATTCGTAAAGTGGTTCGTTGCCATGGAAGCGTTGGGAGTTATCACTTTCCCTATCGCGCTGCCGGCATTGAAAGGCATGAAAGACAAGGGATACGGAGCGAGCAAGCTTCTGGGACTTCTTTTCCTTTCGTTTCTTGCGTTCATGCTTTCTTATCTTACAAAATTTACCATCGCCGTATGGATCGCTTTCCTGCTGCTGGCCGTTGCCTGCGTATTTCGCGCGTTCGCAATGAAGAAAGAATTAACGCAATGCATCAATGACAAGAATTTCAGAAAAACTGTCCTAGCGATAGAAATCATGTTTCTCGTCTGCCTTGCTGGATTCTCGTTTTTCCGTGCCGTTGACCCTGACATAGAGGACGGGGAAAAGCGCATGGAGTTCGCCTTCGTAAACGCCGTTGAAAGGAGCGAAAGCATGCCTCCGGCGTATCCTTGGTATTCCGGAGAAAGCCTTGGCAAATACTATTATTTCGGCCATCTTATGGTAGCCGCGTTGTCTTCGCTGGCGGCAGTCAAGACTTCAATTGCATATAATCTCGCCATCGCCGCGTTTTTTGCGTTATCCGCAATTATGGCATTCTCCATAGGAATTTCTCTTACTCGCAAAAAAAAGTACGCTATCCTGTTCCCGTTCTTCGTCCTGCTGCTTTCCAACGTATTCGTCGTGCTCCAGATAGCGTATTTCGTTTCCCCGACTTTTGATTTAGGGATTGCAGGTTACGAGCCGGCCAAGGAAGGGCCTTTTCTTGACAAGCTCCTGAGCACCGATACCGTATGGTGGAGCACCCGAATAATACCGTGGACCGTGAACGAATTTCCATTCTTCTCGTTCATATGGGCTGACCTGCACCATACGCTGATGGCGATTCCCTTCAGGATGCTTGTCATTTTCCTTGCGATGTCACTTTATTACGGCATCATGTCCGGAGCCGGAAAAAAAGAGTCCGCAGGCATCGTCCTCCTCTTGGCGCTCTCGTTAGGCTCCATGATATTGCTCTCTACGTGGGATTATCCCATTATGGCATTGTTTATAACTCTTGCTGTGGCATTCGCTGCATGGAAGAAGAACCGCAGCATTCCCGCCTCCCTAAAAACGATGGCAACGTATATGGTTCCCATTCTTCTTCTCAGCCTCGCACTGTTTTATCCGGCTCTTGGGCCGCTGATGGACGGAAGAGGCGATAAGCTCCAGCTGGAAACTGAATGGAAAACGAGCCTTTACCATTTCACGATACTTTTCCTGCCGTTTCTAGCTCTGATGGCGCTGATGGCCGTAAAACGCCGCCTGCCTCGGCTGGCGTCCGCGCGTCGTTTTCTTTCGGAGTCTTTCGTGTTGCTGGCAGCGATAGCGCTCTTGTCAACGTTTGAGATTCTGATATGGATCGTCCCGATAGCCGCTGCCTCGGTTGCGCTGCTAAAAAAGTCCGGGAATAAGCACGAAAATTTTGCCCTGCTTATGGTATTGGCCGGCTCTTTCGTAGCGCTTTTCGCAGACATCATCAACGTAGGTGGAAGATACATATCCTTGTTCAAGTTCTACCTCCAACTATGGGTATTCTGGTCGCTTGCGTCAGCGTATGCCATTTACAGCCTCAGGCACAGCCTGTGGGCAAAGAAACGTAAGATAACGATGCTGGGCGCCGGAATTTTCGTGATTTTGGCGCTGGCCACTGTATATACACTCGTGGGCGGGTATATAGAAATCTTCAAAAAAAATGAAGGGCGCCAATATCTCACGCTCGACGGCACGGATTATCTCAAGGCACCCCATCCTTATGATTACAACGCAATAGAATGGATAAATTCAAACATAAACGGCAGCCCCGTGATTTTGGAGGCTCCGGGAAGATCGTATACATATACTTCGCGGGTTTCGTGGGCAACAGGACTTCCAACCGTGCTGGGCTGGGAGCATCACGTGGAGGGTCATCTGTCCATAGATTATGCCGCACTCATCAACGGCAGGAATGCCGATATAGACGCGGTCTATAACACCACGAACAATTCCAAGGCGCTTGAATTGCTGAAGAAATACAACGTGACCTATGTCTATGTCGGCGAATTGGAGAAGAACTACCAAGGAATAAATCGGGACGGGCAATCGGAAACAAGGCAGTATGCTTCGGAAGGCCTGAAAAAGTTCCGAGAAAATTCGGCGCATTACCTCCAGGTTTACAGCAATAGAATGGTGGAAATCTACAAGGTCATCGCTTGACCTTTACAAGTTTTCGGCTCCCGGAACTTAAGGCCGTCTCATATGCGCTTGCGTTGTTGAATTTCTCCAGTGATTCTGCGGGGTATTTTTTAATCTCCCCGTCGCTCACTACAACGTAGCCTACGCCGTATTTGCGCAACAGTTTCATGGCTTCGTCGTTATCCGTGTACGAATAGATTGCATCCGCATCACTAACCCTTTCCTGCGGAAACGCGCCCCTCCATATCATTTCATGATTGGCCCAGCCTATGACGCTTGGCATGCCAGTAAACGTGGATACCGGCGAGGCGTAAGCGTAAGGATCCCCGGGAGCTTCCAGTATGGCGCGGGTTTCGTTCATGCGGCTAAAATATTCAATCATTTCATAGTCGAAACTGTGATATTTCCTGAGATATTCTATGCCATCCAGCGAGATTTCGTTTGACTGGGATATCTGGTTTACAGTTCCGAATACCGTAAGGACGGAAGACGCCAATATCAGAAACCCTACAATCGCAAGGATGATTTTTTTGCGGGGCTGTGCCCGGGCTTCCGCTGCCTTTGCGATCAGAATGGCTGACGCCATGCCCCAGAATATCCATACGTGATAATAGAGCTTGAATACGGTGTTATATCGGCTGTCAATGAAAAATATCTCCGTGAACGCCAGAACCGCGGAACCTGCAAATACAAAGAGATAAGGCATATTTTCTGCCGCAGCTTTTTGTCTCATTTTTCTGAACGACAAAAGCAATAAAAGTGCCGCTCCCAGCAATACCGTTTTACCGAAGTAAATAAAAATTGCGGAAAGCGCCGCAATTGCACAGATCATCCTTGCGCTCGGCCTGTAATCCCAAGAAGAAGCCAAAATCGCAAAGATAAAGACAGGGAAAAGTATCAAAAGATGCGGAAGCCCCGTGGATTCGGCAACGATGCCTTTGCCTACGTTCTGCGACGTGGAAAGGATATACGGAAGCACGATGATCAAAGACGATGCGGATATCGCGAAGAACGCCTTGAGCGCGTCCGTTATTTTGGCCTTGGCGAGCAGCGACAGGAGTATAAGAAATAGATACGACGGATAATCCCATGAATTGGTAAAATATAGCAACCCCAAGCAAAAGGCGGCGATAAGGACGATTCCCGAATCTTTCCTTGAAATCCGCACCGCATCGGGAGACAAGATAATTCCAAGCGCTATTAATATTATAAGAGATTGCAACGGCAGCGACATGCCGTGCGGATGAACCTCGTTGAACAGAAAATTTGCATAAGGAAACTCGTTGATTGTCCCAGGCACGATTCGCGTGCTTGACCAGACCGGCATATGGAGTGTTTTTTCGGCAAACGTGCTTCCGTAAGTGCAGCAGGCAAGGGGGTATTCCAGATTCAGTACGTCAGAAAAGACAGGGACTGCGTCGGGATATGCGAAGGTTACAAGCTGCAGAAATCCGAGGGCGTTGGCCATAAAAACTATCATGAACACTCCAAGCACTGCGTACTTGCCGTTCTTCAGGATTGCGTACAGCGAACTGAATATTCCGAGGGCAAACAGCGAGTAGAAAGCTGCGAGGCTTATGTTGAAGGACTCGTACACGGAAACGCCAGTGAGCCTTGTCAGCGTTGCCACGATGAAATGGCCGAAATAATAGTAATTTATCGTTCCTCCGGAAAGCCACGGATCGGACGGCGGCATTGAAGAGCTATGCAGTATTCCGGTTATCCGTGACATATCCGAGAATTTTTCAAGCCCGTTTATGTCGGCCGGCATGGACGCCCGCAACAGCACAAAAACGGCAAATATTATTATGAAAAATACTTCGGTTTTTATTATTATGTCTTTCTTCCCAGAAAGTAGCGCAAGCTCTTTCCTCGTCAGAAGAAAAACGAATATCAGAACGGCCAGCCCCGCCAGAATAGAATATTGATTGTAGCCTGCCGCGTAACTGGCGATCCAAACGGCATATGAAAACGCCGCAATGCCCAGTATTTTTGACGCAGCGTACCCGCTGTCCGGAAGGCTTTTCAGGCATTTCATGGTCGCCGGAAGAACGAGAAACCCGAGCAATTCTATTGCCAGAAACCATGCGACAATCT
>DATDXW010000015.1:0-25385 GCA_035289125.1 archaeon
ATGTGTCAAAAATTATATAAAACCAGAAAAACTTTAAGTCCCGCCGCCGGGAAGTAGAGTCATGGAGAAAATTCTGGCGCGGTTTGACGTGCCTTATCTACAAATACTAAATGAAAAAGGCGAAACAGACAGGAAGCTCATGCCGAAGCTTTCGAAAGACGCGATAACGAAAATGTACGAGGCGATGGTGCTTACGCGGACGGCGGACGAGGTGATGCTGAAGCTGCAGCGCGAAGGGCGCATGGGAACATATGCATCGTCGCGCGGGCAGGAGGCATCGCAAGTGGGCTCAACGTTTGCGTTGCGTGCAGAAGACTGGCTCTTTCCGCTTTACCGCGACATAGGCTCCATGCTTGTCAAGGGAATGCCGATGAGCCTGATAATGAGATATTTTCGCGGCGACGAGCGCGGGATGTGCATCCCGAAAGGTGTGAACATGTTTCCGCTTATACTAACGGTTGCCGGTCAATGCCCGCACGCCGTCGGGGCGGCGATGGCGGCGAAGATACGCAACGACAAGATTGCCGTGATGTGCTCGTTCGGCGAGGGTGCTTCGTCAAAGGGCGACTTTTACGAAGCGGCGAACTTTGCCGGCGTTTTTCGGTCTCCCGTCGTTTTTATTTGCGAGAATAATCAATATGCGATTTCCGTGCCGCTTAGCGGGCAGACAGCAGCCGAAACGATAGCCCAGAAAGCGATAGCCTTTGGCTTTTCGGGCGTGCAGGTGGACGGCAACGATATTTTTGCGGTTTATAAAGCGTCGCTTGAGGCGGTGGAGCGCGCGCGTTCCGGCAAGGGACCGACACTGATAGAATGCTTCACTTACAGGATGGGTGACCACACGACTGCGGACGATGCATCGCGCTATCGTTCACGAGAAGAAGTGAGCGATTGGGCGAAGAAGGACCCGCTGGCGAGGCTGGGGAAATATATGGCATCGGAAAAAATGCTGACGGCAAGTGAGATGAAAGATGTTGCCGTAGAGGCGCAGAAGGAAGTGGAAAAAGCGGTGAAAGAGGCGGAATCCGCGCCGCCGCAAGACGTAGAAGATATATTCAGATTCATGTATGCGGAAATGCCGAAGAGGCTGCAAAGTCAACAAGACTACTTAAAATCTTTCAGGGAGAACGATGGCAAAGAAAAACGTTAACATGGTCACGGCGCTCAACATGGCACTGCACCAAGAGATGGCACGAGACAAGAGCGTCGTCGTGCTCGGAGAAGACGTGGGCATAGACGGCGGGGTGTTTCGCGTCACGGAAGGGCTCAAGGAAAAATTTCCAGAGCGCGTGCTGGACACGCCGCTCGCCGAAGGCGCGATAGCCGGCGTGAGCATCGGCATGGCAGCATACGGGCTGAAGCCCGTAGCGGAGATACAATTTGACGGCTTTACGCCGCCGGCGTTTGACCAGATTTTCAGCCACGCCGCGCGACTCAGGAATAGAACGCGCGGGCGATTTACAGCGGCAATGGTTCTGAGATTCCCGTACGGTGGAGGCGTGAAAGCGCTGGAGCATCATTCGGATTCGCCGGAAAGCTATTTCATTCACACGCCCGGCTTGAAAGTCGTCGTGCCTTCCACGCCCTATGACGCAAAAGGGCTGTTGGCGTCGGCGATACGCGACCCCGACCCGGTTATATTCATGGAGCCGAAGCGGGTTTACCGCGCGATAAAGGAGGACGTGCCTGAAGAAGAGTATACGGTTGCAATAGGCAAGGCGAACGTGATACAGGAAGGCAGTGACGTGACACTCATCGCATACGGCGCGATGGTGCGTGAGTGCAAAAGAGCCATGGAAAACATCAGGCAAAGCATAGAACTTATAGACTTGCGGACGCTGAGTCCGCTGGACTTCGGCACGATAAAGAAAAGCGTGCAGAAAACCGGGCGCGCCGTCGTCGTGCACGAGGCGCATAGAACGTTAGGCTTGGGAGCGGAAATATCGGCGATGCTAGGGGAGAATCTTCTTCTAAATCTAAAAGCGCCCGTGATAAGAGTCACGGGCTTTGATGTGGTCGTGCCACTGGCGCAGATGGAAGACAATTACTATCCGAGCGGGCGGCGAATAGCTAAAGCGATAAAAGACGTGATGGAGTTTTAGATGGTAAAGGATTTCATATTTCCGGATGTAGGCGAGGGCATAACAGAAGGCGTCGTAGTAAAGTGGCGCGTGAAGGAAGGCGACGTGATTAAAGAGCATGACGTGCTGGCGGAGATAGAGACGGACAAAGCCGTAGCCGAAATACCATCCCCTTTTAGCGGTGTCGTTCTGAAGATTCATCATCAAGCCGGTGATACGGTGCATGTGGGCGAAGTACTGGTCACGATAGGAGAGAAAGGGGAGAAGATTCCCGTGAGGAAATCTGTTTCAGTCGTCGGCACACTTGAGGAGGCGGAAGACACTCCGACAACGGGCAGCAAAGTCAAACCAACAACGAAGCAGAGCAACGGGAAGCTTGCGCTGCCGGCGGTGCGCAATCTTGCCAAAGAACTGGGCGTGAACCTTGACGACGTCAGGGGAACAGGCAAGGACGGAAGAATTACGGAGAATGACGTGAGGGAAGCGACTACGTTAGAACGTGATAGCGGCGAAAAAATGACGGAAATCACGGTGAAGCGCAAGTATGATTTTTACGGCTACGTGGACCGCGTGCCGCTGAAGGGCATGCGCAAAGCTATCGCTGTGAATATGGCACGCTCCGCGTCACAGGCGGTGCACGTTACTCACTTTGAAGAAGTGGATGTGACAGACTTGGTGGCGCACAGAGAGAAGGAGAAAGCAAGAGCGGAGCAGAAAGGGATAAAGCTCACCTATCTACCGTTCATTGTTCGCGCCGTAGTTGAATCGCTGAAGAATCACCCCTACATGAACGCCACGATGGAAGAAGAAGAGATAATACTGAAAAAATATTACAACATCGGGATAGCCGTGGATACGGGGGACGGGCTCATAGTGCCGAATATCAAGAGGGCGGAGACGAAAAGCATAATGGACATGGCGCGAGAGATACACGATTTGTCGGAGAAGGTGAAGAGCAGGCGCTTTGACCGTTCGGAGACGCAAGGAGGCACGTTTACAATAACGAACGTCGGCGCGATAGGCGGCGTTTTCGCCACGCCAATAACAAACCCGCCAGAATGCGCGATTCTCGCCGTAGGAGCGATACGCGAGAAGCCCGTTGTCATTGGCGGCAAAATCGTCATAAGAAAAATCATGCCCCTGTCGCTGTCGTTTGACCACCGAATCACGGACGGCGCGGAGGCGGCGCGTTTCGTCAACGAGCTGAAAGGCTATCTTGAAGACATGGACTTTTTCCTCATGGAGAAGACTGAGAGCGCGTAAGCAAAGGCGCATCATTATGGTTTACAATCCGCTCACTGAAAGCCGCCGAAGCGATCCTTCGCGTCACGAAAAGGAGATAAAGGCGGGTTGGTAAATCGTTTCCCAACCAAACGATGAATAATTACAACAAAGACTTTCCATGGAACGTCTTTTGGGTATACGGGGAAGTCGTAGAATTCCTCGTCATAAAGCCGAAGACGAACTCGCACTTTTTGTTACGGCTTCGCGCGCTTCTTTGCGCGGATCCCGTTCTTCTTCATGAATTTCCCGTTGTTCTTTCTGAACCAGCGGTAATCGTCATACGTCATCGTTGCGTCCCGCTCTTTCAGGGTGTCATCCTTGAGCCGTATCGCGCCCGTTTCGAGGCAGTGAAAACAGCGCAGCGTTTTGACGGGGTTGGGAGTGATAACGTAAGAATGCCATGTTTTGCGGCAGGAGCCGCAGAACCAGAATGTCATTGAGACTCCCTGTGGATTGCCGCTGACGAAGGCGTTATGATTATCCATTCTTCGCCGGCACCGGCGATATCGCCGTTCAGGTTCATGCATGCGGTCTTCATGCGCAAAATGCAATGCTTAAGCTCTTCGGTGTTCGCTTCCTTGAGATCCCTTATGGCAGCTATGACTATGTTGCCTTCCCGGACCTTTCGCATTATTTTGTCCACGCTGGTGAGACCGTCGACTTTTTCTATCATTATTTTCGTTACTGGGCTTTGCGATTCGTCGTGCAGTTCGGTGTAACTCTCTTCTATAGAAACGGGTTCCTGATAGTCATCTTTGGAAACAAACGGGATTTTCATAACTATCATTATATGCGTGCATCCTTAAATATTCTCATTCGGCAGAAAATCAGGGTTCATGCTCCTATTTCGCGGGTTATCTTGAAGTGCATCTTCGCGACCATGGAAAGTATGTCTTTCCCGTGCTTCTTTAGTATCTCTCTGGCGACGGACTTCACGTCAGTAGAGCCTTTTGGCAGCACGAAGCCGACTTCCATGCCAAGCAGGCGCAATGTGCGGAGGAAAACGTATCGTGCAACAACAGACGCGGCAGCCACGGCAGTGTCAGTTTCGCCGTTGATGCGCTGGACAATGCTGGCTTTTTTGCCGTTAGGCATCAGATATTCCATGAGAAGCTCTTCTTCGGCAAAACGGTCAGTTATAACGTCCATGCAGCCGGTCTTTGCCACAAGATTCTCAATCACCCGTGAATGCCCCCATGCCAGCATGTTATTGAGCGAGGCGAAGCGCGGGTAAATTTTGTTGTATTTTTCGGGCGATATCCTGACGATTTCAGTTGGACACATTTTGGCTATCTTCGGGCCCAGCGACTTTACGGCATAATCCGTAAGCCTCTTTGAGTCCTTCACACCCATTGCGAGAAGCTTCTTTTCCGTTTCGTCGTCAACAAGCACGGCGGCAACCACGAGATAACCGAAGTAATCGCCCTTGCCGGCTTCGTCCACGCCTATTCTCCGCAAGCTATCACGAATTTATTTATACAGCGGCAGATAAATGTTAGTATGCTTGATGCGATTCGATTTTTTTTAAGCGGCAAGGGTGACATATATCATCTGCGGAAAGAATACGACAAACTGCGCGAGGAAGTCGACAGGAAGCCGAAACGGCAGGAGAGAACGATTCTATTACGGATGCTTGACCAGACCGAGCCGAATATAGCGATGCTGGAAGAGCAAAACCTGCCCGGGAACGACGAACGGAAGCTCAAGATGTCCGTGCGCGCGTCTCTCATAAAAGTCAGGGCAGCTATCCATGAGGCGAAGAAGAAATGATGAACCTTTCCATAGGGCGGTGCGTGTCCTGCAAGAAGATACGGCTTGTGGACAAGACGTCTTCCGGCATGATGTGCTTTGCCTGCAAGCAGAAACGGCGGAAAAAATAGGCCTGCTTTTTTGGGCATATCAGCGAAAGCGTAATCTTCACAATTCGTGCACTAAAAACTACCGAAGTGATTAGACGCACCGAGCTGTATGACAGCTTCGCTGTCCAGTTCCTTCGCGTCATACACTATCTGAACTGATGCACCGCTGTGCATCATACAGCATCGTGGCGGGTAGTTTACTACCCGCATATGCGAGTAGTTCACTGCTTCTCGACACGTGAAACGTGATTCTCCTTGTAGACTCTTACGATGCTGTCCACGAACGCGTCTATCTTGGATTCGTGGGAAACTATCACGACCTGCTCCAGACCCAGCGCGCTTATGGCGTCGCGGACGCGGTCAAGCTGTTCCGAAGAGAAGCCTTCAGTCGGTTCGTCCAGTATGAGCAGTCCTTTCGTTCTTATCGAATCTATCATCATGTTTATGACTTTGTTGAGGCTTATCCTGTAGGCAAGCGCCACGGCAGTGCGCTCGCCGCCCGAAAGCTCTTCGTAGGATGCCTGATACCCGTTTTGCATTATCACGGGCGAGAACGCTTCGTCTATCACTACGGACATAGACTCTTCCGGCATAAGCACGGAAAACCAGTGCTGGAAGATTGCGGAAAATTCTTTCTGGAGCGTGTTCATCACCTGCTTTTCGATGGATTCGGCCATGGAGAAGAGCGTGGTGTCAATCCAGTCTGCCATCTCTTTCATGCGCGAAACGTGGGTTCGCATATCGCGCATTTCGCTTACGTTTTTCTCAAGCACGGCTTTCTCGTTTCGCAGTGAAAGGAGTTCCTGCTCCTTCCGTGACATCAGGGAAGAAATCTCAAGCCGCGCATCGTGCAGCATTCGTATCGTCGCGCCGTGCGCGCGATAATCCTCCTCCACTCCCTGCCCGTTTTCAACGGCGGCGCGGGCAAAAGCCGCTTCCCTGCGCATGGCGGCTATTTTCTCTTCCTGAATCTCCGCTTCCTTTTTTCTTCGCGCGGAGCTCTCGTCGTATTCTCTGACCATGCCCTCCATGTTCTCTATCTTTTGCATCGCAAGCTCGCGTTCTCTCACGCTCTGGCGCTCCCTTGCCAGCGCCTTTTCCCGTTCCTCCTTTGGCGCAAGAGATGCCTTCACGTTTTCAAGTTCTTCTTCGCGCTCTGATATCAGAGACTCAAAATGCGAAGGGTCGGAAACTTCACGGAGGCACATGGGGCATTTCCCGCTGCCTTTTATTCCGGAAAGCTTCCGTATCTCGCTCTCAATCACGGCTTTCCGCGAGTACAGCGCCGTTTTTTCTTCCGCTATTTTTCCGGCTTCCTCTTCCATGGCATCCCTATTCATGCTGTCCGGCACGCGCGCCCTGACCAAAGCAAGCTCTTCCCGCGTCTTTGCGGCTTTGGCGGCGGTAAGGTCGGCCTCGCGCAGCACTGCGGCTCGCATTGATGACAGGCGCGAGGATTCGCCTTCAAGCAACGAAGCCCGTTGTTTTAGCGCCGCCAGTTCCGCAGCGCGGACGCGAAGCTCCTCCAGCGCCTCTTCCTCTCTTTCAAGCAAATGCGTTTTTGCGCCAAGTTCCGCCCTTAGTTTTTCTGCGGCCGTGGAGGCGGACAGTTCTCCGGTTATGCATTCCGCAAGCCTTGCCTGTTTTTCCTCAAGCGTTTTGCACAGCTCCGTCAGTAGCCGGGCCTCGGAAGACAGGTGGCGGGAAATCACGGACGCGTTTTTTCTTATGTTCTCGTACTTCTCTACTTGGAATATCTTCCGCAGCGCGGACAGCCTCTCTTCCTCATCCAGCATGATGGATTTCATCTGCTCTTGCGGTGTATATACGGTGTACCGGAAAATCGGGATATTTTTCGTGAGCATCTCCTTCGGATAACCGAACATATCAAGTATCTTCGCCTTGAGCTGGGTAGGCATGCACGCATATTCCCCGTTTGCTGTTATCAACGAGCACTCTTCCTGCCTGCCGCGTTTCAGCTTGCGGACGACTGTAAAAGGGGCGCCGTCCAGCTCAAACGCCAGTTCAACCCGCCCGGAATCTTCGCCCCTTCTCAGAAGGCTGCGCGTCCTGCCTTTCTGCTGCCCGAAAAGCGCGTATTCCATTGCCAGAAGTATCGTGGATTTGCCGGCGCCGATGTTGCCAGCGAGCAGCACGGTGCCTTCCGGGAAATTCACGGTTTCGTCCGCATAGGAGCGGATGTTCACCATTCTCAGGCATTTCAATTTCATATATTCATCAGCTTCATCGCGTTGTCCTTTATCCTTGTTTCGTACGCCGATATGGTTTCTCCTTCCTGCTTTTCGTCGTCCAGAACCCTCATCATCGCCGCGGCGAAAGCGGCATCGCGGGAGGGCGGAGGGCTTTTCCCGCAGTATTCCGCTATCATTTCACGTTCTATGGTTTCCACGGAAAAGGAAGATGATTGCGTTTCCTCGAACATGGCAGAGCCCAGCCTGGCGAAATTCCGCTTTACCGCGAACGCGCCCGCGGCAATGCCTGCTTCGCGTATGGCTGCAAAATTCACGTCTGACGGTGCGCCGCTGGAAAGCATGCCTGTTGCGTTCACGAGAAGGAGTTTTCCCTTCGCCTCGGCGGCGCGCACCTTTTCCAGCATGCTTTTCTCGGCTTCTGCCGCCGTCATGCCGTCCGCATTTACGTCCACGCGCGCGACGTCAAACAACTTTATCGGCAGGCGGGTGTTGGATTTTCTTTCAGTGTCGATTATATGAATGCCCGGTTCATATTCTTCCAGCTCCGCAAGCTCCGTGGGAAACAGCGCGCCGGGATAAACCAAGTTAGTGATGGTTCGGGGTTTGTGGACGTGACCGGCTGCATAATAATCAAAACCCTTCGGAAGCATTGACATAGGCACGGACGCCATGCCCTTCATGTGAAGGGGCTTGAAGTCGTCCAGCGCAGAATGAAAGACGAATATCCTGAATCCGGTTTCGTCTTCTGCGCTTTCTTTTACAAGCCTGGCAAAATATCCCTTTTCCATTCCTCCGGGCTTCCCCATCATGCCCGCGAGCTTCGTGCCCGTTTTTTCGTCCAGCGTGAAATCAAGGGCGAGCTTTCCGTTTTCATCGTGCATCCTCGCGACGTTCTTCACTAATCCCGCGTTCTCCAGCACGCTTATGAACGTCTTTTCGCTTGGCGAATAATCGTGCGAGCCGGGAACAACGTAAACGGGCACGGATGCCATCGCGCACCTGCGCAGAATCAAGACCGAACGTGAAAGCACGTCGTAAGGAGGCATCGAGCTGTCGTAAAGGTCGCCGCTTATGACAATAAAATCAACGCGCTCCGCAAGGCACGCATTCACTGCCTTTTCAAATGCCTTCACGGAGAAATCGCGCATATCCGGCGAGCCGCTCCACGAGCCCAAGTGCGCATCGGAGAAATGGGCGAATTTCATGACGTTAAGACGCCAAGAAAATATTAAAGGATTGTAAACTACCCGCTGGTGAAGGACGCGAAGGCGGGTTAATGTGTCGTTCCCTGACTAAACGGCAATACGTAAAACCGAAAAACAAACCCTGCCCCACGCCAAAAACCGAATCATGCGCTAAAAGCCCTTTCCTGCTTGTGGCGGGTAGTTTACCGTTCAGTTGGTGCGGTAGTAACCCGCCATTATCTCTCTCCCGTGACGCGAAGGAAATATGATTTTACCAGCTGTACTTGTTGCAATAGCTGACGGCTTTTATCAGCGTCGCCATCTTTTCCCTGTTTACTAACGACGCGGCAAGAAGTTTCGCTTTCATCAGCGCGGGCATCTTTGTAAGTTCCACACCGTTTATGAAATTGCCTATGCCGTTCAAGTCATCGTTGCTCATTTCTCTGAAGAGCGCAAGGGCTTTGCCGTAGACGTCGGAAACAACTGGATGCGCGCGCAGCTTCTTTTCATATTCTTCTGGTTTGCCTCTCTTTATACAATCCACGAGGACTTCCGATGCGAAGATACAGCATGCCATGCCGCCTTTCGTGAGCGGATTCGTTATGCCGGCGGCGTCCCCCATGAGGAGAACGTTCCCTTTCTGATACCGCGTGCCGAAGAACGGTATGTTGTAAGCTTCTTTCTTGATTATCTCGCCTTTTATTTTCTTCTCTTTTATGAAGGCGTCCAGCTGTTTTATGCTTCCCAAAAGGCCGACGTTCGCGGTCTCGCCTTTCATGAATATCCAGCTATACTCGTCGCTGTAGCGCTTGTCAAGGAAGAATTCCATGCCGTCGTAGTCATAGTCAATGCGCATCCGGTACTGGACGCCTGGCTTTATCTTCATCGTGTTGCCGACGATTTTGCGCGCGATCCATGACAGCGGCCCCGTTGCATCAACGAGAACGTCATATTTCAGTTCTCGCAACGCTTTCTCGTCCACATTTTTCCCGAGCGTCAGCGTGCCGCCTTTTGCTTCAAACTTTTTCACCATCGCCCTGAACCACGGCGTCCTGTCCATCGTATAGCACGGCTTTTTCACGTAAGCCTTCTGCCCGGACGGGAAAATGAACGTGGCTTTGTCAAAGGAATGCGCGGCGCAGGAGTCCCACGGCCCGAAAGGAACGCGCGACAGCGTCTCTTTGCTCAGCCCTTCGGCGCACAGCGTGCTCACGATTTCTTCCTGCTTCTCTATAATTTCCGGCTCAAATCCGGCCTCCAGCAGTTTCAGTCCCGTAACAAGCCCGCCCGGCCCTGCGCCGATTATTTTTATGTTCACGGAAATAATTTGCGTGCAATATTTTAATAGCCGCTAATTGGCGAGCCGTGAAATAAAAATAGTTTGCGAAGCAGGCAATACATAGGAAATGTTATAAAGGCTAAGTTTATCCTGATTGCATGGCAAGTGGTTTAGTCGCAGAATTGAGAAAATCTATCAGGGATAAGAGGACTTATGAAAGAGATTTTATTTATTTAGTTGGGGATAATGCAATTGCCAAAGGGAAAGGTGCGGAACGTTTTAGAGCAGAGTATATGTGGGGCAAACAGTTACGTAAAAAGGCGTCCAAGTCCCGGAAATGTATAAATTAGTTCATCCGGATTGTGCGTTAAAAATGCCATTTTATGAAATGGTTAAGCGCCTTTAAATATCGGGAACGATATAGTGTATGTTGGGTTCTTCCTCGGTGATAAAGTGGCAGATAAGATGATAAAGAAAAAATCGAAGTATAACAAAGTGCATCTGGAAGCTTGGAAATGCGATGCCTGCAGTTTTGAGTGCTCGTACAAGACGCTTAAATGCCCGCTGTGCAGCACTCTTAACATGGTGAAGATAATCTGATTTTATCACGGCGCGCCGCGGCTTTTTGGACGGAATTCCGTCAATTGTAATCCGCGATTCCGGCAATTCGTGCAACGCTTTTATACTTTTGCGTTCAATGGGATAGTGTCGCAGACAAAGTACATAATTGTAACAGGCGGAGTTATTTCTGGAGTAGGCAAGGGCATCGCGACGGCGTCCATCGCAAAGATTCTCAAGGAACGCGGGTTCTCGGTTACGGCGGTGAAGATAGACCCTTACATAAACTACGACGCAGGCACGCTGCGCCCGACAGAGCACGGGGAAGTGTGGGTCACGGATGATGGCGGGGAGATAGACCAGGACCTTGGCAACTATGAGCGGTTTCTGAACCAGACCATTCCGAAGAAGAATAATATAACAACCGGGCAGGTTTACAAGGCGGTGATAGACAGGGAAAGAAATGGCGAATATTTAGGCGAGACCGTCCAGTTCATCCCGCATATTCCCGATGAGATAAAGCGCCGCATATACGACGCAGCTAAAGGCTATGATTTCGTGGTCGTGGAGATAGGCGGGACCGCGGGAGACTACGAAAACATACCGTTCCTTTTCGCCGCCAAGAGCATGGAAGTGGAGCTCGGGCGGGAAAACGTGGCGCACGTCCTTGTCAGCTATATGCCGGTGCCGCCGAACATCGGGGAGATGAAATCCAAGCCGACGCAGCAAGCTATACGCATGCTCAATGAGAACGGCATATACGTGGACTTTGTACTGTGCCGCTCTACGGAACCCGTAGATGACGTAAGGAAGAAGAAGATAGGGCTTTATGCGAACATACCGGCGGAAAACATAATAGCCGCGCCCGACGTGAGAAGCATTTACGAAGTGCCGCTGAACTTTGAGAAGGAGAAGCTGGGCGAGAAGCTCATGAAGCGGCTCTGTGTAACGCCGAAGGCGAAAGGCGATTGGGCAGAATGGAGGAAGCTCGTGGATGGCATAATTTCCCCTAAGAAGCTCGTGGACGTTGCGATAGTGGGCAAATACGTGGATATAGGAAATTACAACCTGTCAGATTCTTACATTTCTGTAAACCAGTCGCTGGATCACGCCGGCGCCAACGCCGGCACGGGCGTCAGAATACAATGGATAGACTCCAAGAAAATGGAAAACAAGAATAATCTAATCGTGCTTAACGATTATGGCGGCATAATAATACCCGGCGGCTTCGGCTCGTCGGGCGTGGAAGGAAAAATAAACGCCATAGAATATGCGCGAAAGAATAACATCCCTTATCTTGGTCTGTGCTACGGCATGCAGCTGGCAGTCGTTGAATACGCCAGAAACGTGTGCAACATGGATGCGAATACGACGGAAGTCGCGCCGTCGTGCAGCGACCCGGTAATAGACATATTGCCGGAGCAGAAAGCGATACTCGCGACATCGCGCTACGGCGCGACGATGAGGCTCGGCAGCTACGGCGCAACGTTAAGGCCGTCAAAGATTTTTGACCTTTACAGGAAGACGGGGCGGCTGGCAGCGGACACTGCGGCTTCAAGGAAGCTGGAAAAATCAAGGATGGGAAAGACCAAAGGAGAGCACATCGTGCTGGAGCGCCATCGCCACAGGTTTGAGGTGAACCCCGCTTACATAGAGAAACTGGAGAAAGCAGGAATGGTGTTCCCCGGTTTCCACGTGACCGAAAGCGGCGTGAAGCTCATGGAATTCATGGAGCTGCCCAATCATCCTTTCTTTGTCGGCACGCAGGCGCATCCCGAATTCAAATCGCGGCTGGAAAGCCCGGCGCCTCTCTTTCTCGGATTCATTGAGGCGTGTTTGAAGCGGGCAGTAAAATGATAGAATAAGGCGGCAAATGCAGAAAGGGCGTATAAATAGTTATTACTATTAGATAGTGAATAATAGAAAAGCTTAAATAGTGTGGAAGTGTACATAAACTCATGGTAATTGGACTATTCAGAAAACCAAGAGGAGTATTAATAAAACCTGTAGCAGCCCCTGTGTTAGGAGCAGAACAACATACGGAGCTACAAGCCCCGCAATTAAATTCTCAGTTGCCTTTGCCGCTTAATGTGCCGTATAACACAAGCCGAAAACCGACGTCCATATTAATGCCTGGGTATCCTGTGTCCGACGACTTTGTAACTGATGTGACAGATTACCTTTCTCCTGAAGCTATAGATTTTATTGAGAGGAGTTACCCAGGAACTACATATAAAGCATTCATGGGAGTCTCTCCGATGGGATTTACTCTAAATCAAACGCCTGTGGTTATAGCAACCCGACCTAACGGTCTTCAATCACAGATAGCGTTACTATCAGAAAAAGGGATAATTTATGAAGGATGTGGAGCTCATGGGGAAAATGGAAGAGGAGATGCCGATGAAAAACGTTATTGGGGTGAGCACGCAAGGACTGTGCTAGTAAAAGGTTCTGTCACACCGGATGAGAGACAACGAATTATAGATTTGTATGAGAACGAGCTTAAATCTCATGGTGAGTGGTCTATATTAGCCACTTATGAACGCAGACCGCGTGAAAGCCAAATACATTATTTCCCATATAAGCAATATCAGCTCGTAAGAACTATAGCGGATAAATTGCCCGTTCAATTCCCTTTGTCGCAAGAGTTTGAATGGAAATTACGATAGTTTGGTCATCGGGCGAGATGCCGTTTTTACCAACCTGCATACCGAAAGCGACGCAAAAGATAATGGCTGGTTAGCGCACTTCGCAACGAAACGATACATAAGTAAAGACGAAGACGAGCCCGCCAGAATCGTGCGCGTAACGTCCCAGAACTTTGTAAAAATTCTTTGAGACCTCCGACTATTCGCAGCAAGGCATTGTATTTTTACGCCATGCCATCCGGTTTTCCGCGCAGAGAATCATTTTATCCGTATCTCGCGAAATTCGATTCTGCCGCCCTTTACAAGCTCCTTTATTCTTTTCTGCGTTTCCGACATAGTTGATTCGCTGGTCTTGAACTCGACGAAGACTATGCGGTCTTTCTCAAACTGGACGCCGTCTATCGGGGAGCCGATGAAGCGGAAGTTCTGGCGGTCGTACGGGTACGAGCCGAGAAAGGGAAAGAACTGCTCGCTCATCTTCCCGTATTTCACGGAAAGGCTGCGGTTCTGGAAGCGCGAATCCGACAGCGACGCGCTTAGCGAGGCAGCGCGGCTTCGTTCAAGAAGATATAATATAACGGCGGCTGCGGCGAGCGCAAGCACGGCAAAGAACAACTCGTCAGGTATCATACAGTGTTATTGCGCCGGCACGGAAAAGCTTTCCCGTCCGTAATGTGTTTAAATATTTATTCTATGACTAAAGACTCAATAGTCTGAAGCGAGGTGACGTTGATGGCGTATAATGACGACGAAGACGCTGACGAGGATGACGAAAACGAAGACGAGGACAGTGAAGACAGTGAAGACGAGGAGTGATTTTCTTTTTTCACCCTTTAATTTTTCCCGGGAGTGTTTTATGTTTGAAGCCGACGTTATTTGTGAAAGACGCGGGAAAGCCGAAAAACTCGGCTACGATTACTGCCCCTGCCCGCGTTGTGGTTCGGTCATGATAGCGCGGGCAGAAAAAATGACACGGAAGGTGCCGAACGCGCCTACGTTGCTCATACACGAGTCTAATGTGCCTGCACCTAGTGAAACAAGCAAATAATACCGATATTACTGCTTGTTTCACATATAGTAAACCAAGGACATAATGTCCTGTTTATTTCCTTGGTTAACTATAAATAAATTCACGTCATTTCTACAGTATGGATTCTTTTCAGTTCAAGCGCGCCCCGGCGGTTCCCAGAAAAATATCCGAAATAGCGCCGGACAGTGACATACGCGTCAGGATTCTCGGGCGTGTGATAGATCGTGCCGAGGACACGGTGGTGATAGACGATGGCTCTGCGAAAGTTGAAGTAACAACCGAGCAGCCCGCAGAGTTTGGGGATGTCGTGCGAATAATAGCCCGTGTCCTTCCGTTGGAAACGGGTTACGACCTGAGGGCCGAGTTAACGCAGGACATGTCAAAGCTTGATATGGAGTTATATAGAAAGGTAATGGGGAATGTATAATGTTCAAGGCTGAGATGGTGGACGCGCGGTTATTAAAGGACAGTCTGGAAGCCGTAGCAGAGCTCATAGATGAAGGAGAACTCATAATAGGGAAGGACGGCATCCGTCTCGTCGCTTCAGACAGGGCGGTCGTGGCAGTAGTGGATTATTTTATATCTAGGAATGCCTTTGAAAAATACGAGTTCACGGAAGATGCAAGGCTTGGCGTCAACATGGGAAATTTCATGAACATACTACGCCGGGCGAAAAACGAGCGCCTTGCCATGTCAGCGGACGGTAGCGGAATATTGATAAGCTTCCATGGGGACTCATCAAGGCACTTCACGCTTCCCGTCATAGCTGTTTCCCGCGAGGAGACGCCGGACCTTGTGAAGCTCGAATCCGGCTTCACAACGGCGTTTGCCGTTGATTCGGAGGCGTTGGCAAACGGCGTGGAGGACGCAGAGCTGGTGGGCGATTCGATAGTCTTCACGGTAAGGAAGGACATGTTTATCCTTCACTCGGAAGGAGATTCGTCTTCAACGCGGCTGGAGATGCTGCCCAGTGCATCGCTGGAAATCGTGAAAGTTTCAGAGCCGGTAAGGGCGCGTTATTCCATTGATTACATGAAAAAGATGCTCAAGGCGCGCAAGCTTTCCGACAGGGCACGGGTTTCTCTTGCGTCCGAATATCCGATGAAACTTTCTTTCTCGGTGCCGGACAAAGTCGAACTTTCGTTCATTCTCGCTCCGAGAGTGGAAGAAGGATAATTCATAGTCATACATCATCTGGGTTCGTATAATTATTATATTGTTTAATTGCTGCGCCACATCATTAGAATCTATATATACTGTGATGCTCCTTAATAATAGATATGAAAGGCATATCACCTCTTCTTGCGTCCATTCTTCTCATCGCCATTACCGTGGCAGTGGCTTCCCTCGCTTCAGGATGGTTTACATCGACGATAAGAGCCGCCACGACTGCAACAACTAACAGGACCAATACAGCGTTAGACTGCTCGGGTGCCTCGGTTTCCGTGGATAGCATTTATATTACGGGTACGACATCAGCGGCGATAAAGGCAGTCGTCCGCAACAACGGGCAGATTGATGGAATGACCATAGTGGGCGCGCAGGCATACAACACGACAGGCGGTAACTTTTCGGCCACAGGATTGCCTGTCGTAAGCGTCAATCAGGGAAGTATCGTTACGTTATCTTTCGTTCCGGGTACTTTTGTGGCATGCCCCGCGTCGTTCGCATCACTAGTCGTCACGACTAACTGTGGTGGAATATCGGACACGTTCACAGGAATACCGACATGCAGGTGATGATATGAAAGGAATATCTCCGTTGCTCGCATCCATCCTTCTCATCGCCATAACCGTGGCTATAGCCTCTTTAGCATCGGGTTGGTTCACTTCCACGATAAGAGCCTCCACGACGGCGACGACCAACAGGACTAACACTGCTTTAGACTGCTCAGGCGCGTCCATAGCGATAGACAATCTCTTCATAACAGGGACAACCGGTTTCGGTTCGGCTGCCAGGGCAATCGTCCGTAACAACGGGCAGATTGACGGGCTTACGATATTGAGCGCCCAGTTATATAATACTACAGGCGCAAACTTCACGGCATCTTCCACGCCCATCACGGGCGTCAATGCAGGTGGCATAATCACTCTGGCTATTCCGCAGACGAATTTCTCTTCTTGCCCGGCGGCTTTCTCGCGCCTCGTCGTCACGACGAATTGTGGTGGAATATCGGACACGTTCACAGGAACGCCTGTCTGCCGATAAACAACTTCGGGCTTTTCTGCAAAGGATGCCAATACCCTTCACTCATTTCATTCGTGAATCTGTATCCATACCCCGCATTCTCGGAGTGAATTGACGCACCGCTGTGCGTCGGTTCCCATCGCGTCGTATCCCATATTATATTTGACTATTTCTCGCTTCGCGAGGCGATGCCATATCATGCTTTGAGAAATTCGGGAAAGCTTTGCTTGAATTAGCCTGAAGATATTTATAACGACGACTGAATATCGTAACATTAAACTAAGCATTCCTATGACGATTTTTCACGGAATCATCTCAAATAAGTCCATTCGTCACCGGAATATTTGCCGCACAGCATTGCGACCCGGCTTTTTTCGCTCCGAGTAAGCGCACTGGGCTTGCAGTCGCCTTCGCAGAATGCGCGGATAATTGACTCTTCCACGTTTTTTTTCTCGGCCGCAACGAAAGACGTTTCCTCTTTTCCCACGGCGCCCCGCAGGAACATGTTTTTCCGGGTACCGGTGAATATGAAGCATTGTACAAGTGCCACGTTTTTGACAAGCGTGGACGAGAGCCACGCCACTCGCTTCCCGCCCTCTGTTATCCTGTCAGGAGGCTCGAACTCAACTTTCACGTTCATGGTAGCTAAGGCACGCACGAGCGTGAGAGATGCTTCCCTCATACAGCTTTCAAGATACGCCGAAAAAAGATAGGACGGTGCTATCGCACTGAATGACACGCCCTCTTCGTGATATGCCGCCCCGCCGCCTGTTATCCTTCTCACGACGTCCGCGCCTTCGGCACGGCATTCCCGCATATTCAGCGCTTCACGGACTTTCTGGTAGTGTCCGATAGACACCGCCTGCGGGTTCCACTCGTAAAACCGCAGCACAGGCATTCCGTCCGAAGCCACGCTCTCAACGATGGATTCGTCAATCGCCATGTTCATCGCGGCGGTATGAATCTCACAATCAATAACACGCCATTTCATGACATCACCTTCATTACTGCCTTGACCAGATCGCCTGCAGAAAATCCGGCGCAATCCGCGCCCGTTTTTTTCATCGCAGCGCCGACTTTGGCCGCTATCCGGAGGGCGCCGTCTTCCGGCGATGCCCCGACGAGTGCCTTTTCTATCTCCGTCACGGCTTCAGGCGGCGACATATGGAAGCTTCCGGTGATTGAAGCGGCCGTTATGCGCCTGTTGTCCATTCTGACCTCTACGTGTATGGGCTGGTCGTACGCTGTTTTGAAGGAGACATCAGTCATTTGACGCCATCCTCCTGAAATTACGATCGTTAACTTGAAGATACATGCAGTATCCGAGCTTCTTTTTCAGGCCGCCGTTTAGCTCTTCTCCCGGAATCTCTTCCACGTCTTCCGATGTGAAAGAAGGGCTGCGTTCCTCCGTCCATGCATCGTTCCCGTATCTTTTCGCGAGCAGCGGCATCGCCTTTGCCACAGTTTTTTCGTTTATTGGCTCGTTTGCATGCTTCCCTCCTGCCAACTCTGCCAGAATCCGTTCCGCCATAATGTTCTTGACGGCATTGTTTCTCTGCGGCGCATTTTTTGCAGCGTCCGTTTCTCCGGCTACAGTGGGCGCATTTTTCAGAGCGTCGTATTCGCTATACGTCTTAGTGCCTATCTTTCTTTTGCCCAACGCTATGCGCGCGGCAAGCTTCTCCATCTGATAAGGCTCGATTAGAATAAGCCCGTGAATAAGCGCGCTTTCCACTCCCCAGAACATCGCATGCCCGGCGACCACTTTGTCGCCTATGTTGATGGACGACGCGTGGTTATCTGCCGTGACATCATCTATTCCCATATTTTCCACAGCCGCCCTTATTTTTTCGGCGTAGTATGCGCGCATATCTTCGTAACCACGAAAAGAGCCGTCGCGGGGAACTGCTATTGAATATGCGAGTATGTTTTTCCCGGTCTGCACGTGCGAGCCGCCGGTGACGCGTCGCACCACGTCCGCGTCGCGCTTTTTCAGGGCGTCCGTAGACTGGGCATAGCCGAGAACGACGCTGTCTCGGGCGAAGTCATAAAATCTTATTGCCGCTTTCTTTTTGGCGCGGAGAAGCATTGCTTCTTCCAGCGCCATGTTTACGGCGGCGTTGTAAGTGCCGAATCCCCAGTATTCGTAATTGAACATGAGAATTAATACGTTCCCTGTGATAAATAATTTTATGGGTGCGACATTTCGTGCAGTAATCATTATTATTATTGCGTTTACCATAGGGTTTGGTTCTTCGTATCTGTATTCGTCCCCTTTACATATAGTTTTAACGGGAGTGGCATACGGCATAATGGGCAATCTGACAAAAGAGTTCGGAATATTTGAAAGTTTTGCAGTGGCATTAGGGGTTACAACAGGCTTCATATACAACGGTTACAATGCCAGCTTCTTGGGCTCTATGGTACTCTTCTTTTTAGGATATTTTGTTACGCTTGGCATCGGATACGCTATTAGGAAATCATAACGACAATTGCGAAGGATTCTCAAACTTATTGAACACTACCATAATGTCTATCTTCTATTCAGAAACCGCTCAATCCTATCCATCGCTTTCTCTATCTTTTCGTAAGATGTGGCATAGGAGCAGCGTATATGTCCTTCCCCGCCCTGCCCGAATTCGCTTCCTGGAACGACGGCTACTTTTTCTTTTTTTAAGAGTTTCACGGCGAATTTCCGGTCATCGCCATGCATCTTAGAGAATGTATAGAAAGCCCCCTGCGGCATCCGGGTTTCCAATCCTATCTCGTTGAGTCTTGACACTATCGTTCTTCTCCGCTTGTCATACTCTTTCACCATTTTTTTCGTGTAGGCGCTCTGCGTCAGCGCTTTCGCGCCCACCATTTGCGATATTGTCGGCGCAGAAATTGTAGAATAGACGTGGATTTTGCGCATTGCCGCGGCGAGCTTTGGCGGTGCGATGGCGTATCCAAGGCGGTAACCGCACATCGCGTAGCTTTTCGAGAAGCTCTGAAATGTAACGGCGTGTTCTGCCATGCCGTTCAACGATGCTATGGAGATGTGCTTTGCGCCGTAGGTTATCTTCTCATAAGCCTCGTCGCTGAAGACCATGAGGTCATTTTCAATGGCGATGTCCGCGAGCTCTTCCAGTGTCTTTCGTGGATAAACCGCACCGGTCGGGTTGGACGGCGTGCAGATGAGAATGGCTTTCGTTTTCTTGGTTATTTTTTTGCGCATATCATCAATATCAGGCAAGAATTCCTCGTCCAGCTTTGAGAAAACGGGAAATATGTCCAGAAGTTCGAACATCGGCGTGTATCCGAGAAACGCGGGGCTTGGAATGATAACTTGCTCCGTCGCGTCCAGCGTTGAGGCGGCTGCGAGCATCAGCGCTTCCTGGCTGCCGTTCGTGACTACGACCTGCTCAGGCGAGCATTTTATGCCGTTCTCTTTCGCTACTTTTTTCGTCAGCGCCTCGCGCAAATCTTTCCGTCCGGCAGGTGGCGAGTAATGATTGGCTTTTGCCATCATCTTCCGCGCATAAGCGACGACAGCAGGCGGTGCAGGGAAATCCGGCTCGCCTGCGCCCAGTGAGATTATACGTTTGTCTTCAGACGCGACCTTTATCAGCTTCTCTATCATCGCTTCGGGCAGCTCCTGCTCGCGTTCTGAGATGTGCATGATACGCTTTGTGGATGGCGGCTTTTATAGTTTCGCGGCGAAATTCCTGCATGGACGGGCAGATGAAGAGCGTGGCAATCGTGGGCGCGTCGCGCGACCCGGCGAAAGACAGTCACAAGGTGTCCAAGTACCTCAAGGAGCGTGGATACAGGATAATTCCGATAAATCCCGCGGCGACGGAGATTCTGGGGGAAAAATGCTACCCGTCGCTGAGTGCCGCCCCTCCGGCGGACATCGTGGATGTTTTCCGCCCTTCTTCGGAGGTCATGGCGATAGCGCGAGAAGCGGTGGCGACGAAACAAAAATGCGGCAAGCCTCTTGTTTTCTGGATGCAGCTCGGCATAGAGAATGAACAGGCGCGGATACTTCTGGAACGCGAGGGTATTTTTGTCGTTGAGAACAAGTGCATGATGAAGGAAAAGAAGTAAGGCGTAAAGTTACAGCCCGCACATCTGAAGCCGCCGACGCAAGCGATAAAGGCATGTTTGTATATCATTCCTCTCGTATGACGATAAGTAAAGCCTAAAACGAATCCGCCCCGCCGAAAATCACGAACGAGAAGTCCTTTTATGCCCCGCATACTGAAAGCCGCCGAAGCGATTGGACGCACAGCGGTGCGTCCTTCACCAGCGGGTAGTTTACTTGAAAATCACATGAAAGCCAGCAATGCTTTGCCTTCTTCTGTCATGCGCTCCATGCCCCAAGGCGGGTCCCAGACCAAGACGATTTCCACGGAAGTTACGCCGTCCACGCCTTTGGCGAAAGTTTTCGTGTTTTCTATTATCTCGTTCGCTGCAGGGCACATCGGCGATGTCATGGTCATCTCTATTCTGACCGCGCCATTGTCGGATATCTCCATGTAATAGACGAGCCCCAAATCCACGATGTTTATGCCTATTTCCGGGTCGGTGACGTTCTTCAGGGCTTCCGTTATCTTTTCTTTTGACGGCATCATTTAAATAGTTTGAGTGATATTTATTAAATATGATATGCTCACCGAACATTCTGGACACCGAGAACCCCATGCCCGTGAAGGAAGTGAGAAAAAAGTTAGCGCCTCATTTAGGAGCGCGCGTACGCGTCAGGGGCTATTATAGCGGCGGATATGCCTACTCTCTTATGACAGGCACGCTGGGCAGGTACGGAAATCATATAGGAATCTCGTCCCGTAATGGTTTGAGGCCGGACGAGTTAGATACGCAAATCGCGGGTATGTACGAGTTATTAGACAATCCGGCAGGCAGCAGGAATCCGTATGTAAACGGGTTTGGCAAGCTCCTTGCGCCATTCGTTGGTTTTCTCGGGGTGGCAGCAGGCAGCAGGAAACGGTATGCACACGGGCCTGTGTCAAGATATACGGTTTCTTTGGCGTAGATTAACTCAAATTTATACTTTCCATTTCCATATGCATTGGTATGTTTGCAGAACTCCTTGCCACGTTCCTCGTCGGCATTGTTGCAAGCTTCATAGGCGCGGCTTCAGGCGGGGGCGGCTTAATCTCTTTGCCGGCGCTGATGTTTCTCGGATTGCCGCCGCAAGTCGCGGTAGCTACGCACAAGGTCGGCGTTCTCGGCGTGATGATGAAAATACGGCGATTCCATCGCGCGGGACTCGTAGATTATGGCGTGGTGATGCGCGCGGCGCTTTTCGCTCTGGTCGGCTCTTACATCGGCTCGACGACTTTTTTGGCGATACCCAACGTTGCCGTGGAGAAACTGGTGGGCGTTGCTCTATTAGTCATGCTTTTCCTCACCATACGGAAAAAAGAAGCTGCGAAGCATGCGGCGCCACGAAGGAACATGCGCTATGCGGGCTACGCGGCATTCTTCTTCGTCGGCTTCGCCAGCGCGTTCTTCGCCGGCATATTCGCGCTTTTCGCCACGTACGTATTGCTGCATTTCTTCGGCAAGACTTTCCTTGAAAGCGCAGGCACGCGCTCGGTCATAGGGTTAGCCACTCTTTTTGTTTCAATAGCCGTTTTCGGTGCCAACGGGATAATCAACTGGCCGTTCGGACTGGCGCTGCTCGGCGGCAACGCGCTCGGCTCGCACTTGGGCGTTGAACACGCGCTCAAGAAGGGCGACGAGTGGGCGAAGAAAGTTTATATTATCGTCGTGGGCGTGGCGGCGATAATGTTGCTGGCGAGGTGAAATAATGTTCTAATTATCCTTTAGTGCGAAATTGCCTTTCTTAGTTCGTCTAATACGCCACCCACAGTGCCGCTGTAGGTTAACCTGAACCCCGGATGAAGGTGCGCCTCATGCAGAAGGTCTTGTTTTGACAGCCCTGAATACGAATATGGTGAAGGCCGAGAATTAGTGCCAGAAATAGTAACATCGTAGACTATAGCGCCGTTAGCATGGCGCCCTTTAACATTGAAATTTCCTTTGTACGCCATTATCATGCATCTTTTCTTAAATTTACAATATCGCTATGTTTATAAGCTTGAGTCAACGCCCGTTCTGCTGAGTAATTTTTCCGAGCCCACTGCTGGAGCGGCGTGCTGGCGTGGTGCGGAAGGGACGTATCATCTTGATAGATTTTTATAATCAGTCACTATTATATACTATTATGAAAAAGAGAGTGATTACATCAGGAGTTTTAATCGGAATTTTATTGATAGCTATTGTTTTAGCCGTAAGATATGTTCAGTCGGAAAAAGAGCAGATTGACCCAAACCAGTTTTATGAGCAAGACAGTTCCGGCGGAAATATAGCTGAAGACAAAAATGATGTCGGATTCGGCCTTCCGCCGGATGAAGATTCATCAGGGTGGATACAAACATCCGGGCCGCTTGGCGGAACAGTAATTAGAATGGTTCCTCGCCAAGGAGCCGTTTGGGCATCTTTGTATTCGGGGGGAATTTATGAACTTCAACAGGACGATTCGTGGAAACAAATTGCAGTTGGATACGGCATTCCCGAAATCCGCGCCTTTGACATAGTTGCCGACCCAAGCAATGCAAATATTGTTTACGTTCCGGAAATGATTGCCTGCGTGGCAAAAACAACCGATAAAGGAGTTAGTTGGAGTGGTTTGTGCAATAGTGTCACTCGGGACGTTGGCTCCCCGATTTTCAACTCGCATACTCTGGCGTTCGACCCGGAAAACCCGGAGACATTGTACGTACCCGGGCATACACACGACCAAACCAGTATGTTAATTGTTTCCACAGATGAAGGAGAACACTGGGAAAAACGTTTCATCTTCGAGAAACATTACGATTTCAATCACATATTTTTCTTTAATTCCAAAATGTATCTTGCCACGCAGGAAGGCGGTGTTCTTGTCTCATCAGACAAGGGTAAAAGTTGGGCACCGTTCAACAACGGTCTCGATGACCTAAAAACTGCCCGTTTAGTGAAATTCAACAATAATCTTTACTTACTTGGTTCTCTGCTGCAATTTAATGTTCGCATGGGGGGTGAGTTGTATAAACTGGCTTCAGACGGATTATCCTGGGAAAAAGTGCCGGGGTTGGAGCAGGTTACTGGTCTATCAACAGACGGCACCGCACTCTATGTGGGAACATGGAATCCTACTCCAAAGCTTTGGATTTCGAACGATGGCATTTCATTTAAGGAAATGGCATCGCAGGGCCTGCCTTCAGACTGGATCGGGGAAATTGTAAATATTAATTCCAAAATTTATGTCGGTGCCGGAGGCAATGGCGTGTATGTCTCTTCGGATAAGGGAAACACATTTGAGGAATTGAACAAAGGAATGATATCCGTTGCGACACGTGAAGTGCACGTGAATCCGGCAGATGAAAATGAAATATACGTAGGAACATGGGATCGCCTCGGCGTTTATTGGTCTAAAAATGGCGGGAAAGGATACCGCCGCATCGCGGCTGATTATTCCGTGCTTACGCTGCAGCCAGATCCCCATGACTTTGCTCGGGTATACATTGGTGGGGATAGATTTGCAGTTGGCCGCGTTTCCAAAGAGGGAAGCACATTCACGGACAAAAGTCGACCGGGTAGAAATGAACAAAGCTTTATCAAATCACTGGCGGTTGATCCCGGTGATAACAATCATATCATGGCTGGAATTGCATCACAAGTTGCAGAAACGCCTCCTGGTGAGGGACTCTGGGAATCACATGATGGAGGGGATAGTTGGACCAGAGCGCAGGGGATTGGCAATTTTGCAGTGTATTCCATCATCTTCCATCCCAATGATTCGCGTATAGTATATGCCTCCGCGTTAGGTAGTGGAGTATTCAAGAGCGTTGACGGCGGTAGCCACTTTACAGCGTTGGGAACCGATAAGCTCAAGTACACCTACCGCCTAGCAATGTCTTTGACGGACCCTAATGTAATCGTTGCATCTTCCAATACTTTTTTTGGGCAACTTTCTTCAGAAGAACAGATATCAGGAAAATATGGGGGAATTTTTCAAAGCAAGGATGGCGGAGTGACGTGGAAAGAGCTTACGGCAGGAATTCGAAATTATGAAGGCGGAGAGAAGGAAGAAGACTTTTTGGGGTGGTTGTATAATTTCGGTCATCTGCCGAATTATGAAAATATTTTGATTGACCCTAAAAATCCAGACCATCTTGTGGTTGGACATCATGGGGAAAACGTCGTGGAAACAAACGACGGCGGGGCGACGTGGAAAAAAGCCGGGGCAAGCGAGATGGTTCCCGGTGGAGTGCACAATTATGCGTACTGTTTAGGCTCTTCTTCCAGTTTCAAAAAATTCTATGCCTGCACTTGCGGGCGGGGCTTGTTCCGGGGATTGATGAATAAAGATGGTTATATTTCCTTAAGCGTGACCGGCAATGCAGTCTACACGGAGGTAGATGAGTATGTACAGTCTCGTAACGCCAAGGAAGCCAGAGTGCTCATTCTATCCGGAGAATACAACCATAATCACTAACAGCTTTGTGTAGAAAGTAAGGGTATTGACCATGTGAATGAGGCCTTCGGCGTCTGTTTGCATCTCTATTGCAATAACAACATTTATGCCGGCTATGGAATGATGGGCGGAGGCATGATGAATATTATGATGGGCTCAGGAATGATGGGGAACTGGGGTTATTTTGGTTATTGGAATTTTCTAAATGTTCTCTATGCCGTACTACTAATCGGATTGATAATTTTAGTTTATTCTTGGATTACGAAGTTATGGGGAGATTCTCATGGCAAGAAAAAATAAAATAAGCGAGGGAGAGAATACACCAATAATTATAAACGAAGCAATTTCGCATAACGTATGCGGTTAAGAGAAGTTTTCCGTTAGGAAAATTTCCCCGAGCAACAAGATAAAATATAATAGAATAATTGCGAGGGCGTAGCGGAGTGCAACGGAGCGGAGGCTTAATCGCTGTTATATTCCCCTGAATACTTGGAAGGGTTGAGTTTTAGTGCAACGTCACAAAGTGAAAACTCAAAGT
>DATDXW010000016.1:0-24694 GCA_035289125.1 archaeon
ACGGGGTAAGTATTGTATCCCGTTTTTCCCGTCAACTTTCTCAGTTCACTTATCAATGTGGAAGGGCTGACCACATCCGGAACCACGAAACCGCCTTTCCTGCTTTTCACGGCGTTCCTTTTCTGTGCCTGCTCGGCGATAGGCTGGCTCCAGTTAGAAATGGAAATCATCCCGAGCTTGGCCAATTCTACGTTTAGTTCGGGGCTATAGACGGCCTGCATTGGGGAACTTATTACGGAATTATAGAGCGTTATTCGGGGTTTTTCGCCATTTTCATATCTGGTAATCGGAGATGATAGCGACACGTCATCAACAGAAGTCATCCCTATATGACCCGGCAGAATGCGGTATTCCCACAGTGCCCTTGCCGGCGTATGGTTTATTGACTTGGCCATATTTTTATTCCACAAAAGATTATTTATCCCCGTCGCATCCCCTTCAGCTCACGGAAAAGCTCCATTATCTTCCCGTCCTCTATCCGCGCTTCGGCGCTCTTCCAGAATTCTTCCAGATTTATGCTGCCGTACTCCTTTTCATATTCGTAAGCCTGCAGCGCCAATTCTAATTTATCCGAAGAGTGCACAAGCTCTGCTTCCTTCGTTTTGTTCTCCTCGTATTCGTTCCAGAGCGTGCGTATCTCGTTTATGTCCATGCTTTTCAGAATCTTGTCAAACGCTTCCGCTTCGCGCCTGTGCTTTTCCTCCTTCGGCACGCCGTCCACTGGCGTTATATCTCCGACCAGCGCTTCTGCCAAGTCGTGGATAAGCGCAATCTTTATGCATCTTTCACGGTTTACATTATTGCCCATCATCATGCATATCAGCGCCGTCCTAAAGCTGTGTTCAGCCACGCTCTCGGCGTCCGGCACGTTCCGCAAAACCCAACCAGCGCGCTTCACCTTTTTCAGCTTTCCCGCATTGAGCAGAAAGTCAATAGTGCTGTTCATGGAAATCTTATTATTCTAGACATGCAAGGTATTCATATGCCAAAAAGTCGCGGGAACAACAGGCTTGTTCTTGCCATTATAGTCGGTTTCGCCATCGTCGCGTTCTGGCGCGGCGTATAGGGACTGCTTGACTTGTACTTGTTCCCGGGCAATCATGAGTTGCGTTTCTGGGTTTCCGCCGTTCTCGGCATTGCCATTCTTTCCATCACGCATCTCACGGCGAAAGAATTGATGCGATGAGTGTTTACCGCGCGCGCCGCAAGCGAGAGGCAAATGCAGGTAATCGGGTGAGCAGCAGCGAGCCTTAAAGCCGCTGTTATATGAGTCTTGGCTTAAAATATGTGAAACCTATATTGAAGTATTGCCGAGACCGAGCCTCCTTCATAGATTACATTGGAGGCAAGCGTTGGGTTTCGGGCGACGGAAAGCTTAAATAGTTATTTACTAGTAATAAATAAAGTGATTTAATGTCAGTAGCAATAAAAACACCTAATGAATTTACACGAATGCCACCCCCGGAAAGATATGCATATTTATTTAGATTAGGTCAGGATTATCAGCAAATTTGCGATGATGCACTAAGACTTCCTAATACTCCAATTCTTCCTTATTCTCCAGGACAAGCAACTCGAAGTGGTGCGTATGTTAATTATCAAGGTCTAAAAACTCTTCTGGAGACTGCGTGTTCTGATACAGAACCTGATATAAGAGGACTTGCTAATAGATTATTTACAGATGTATCATTATATGCGCAGACTGCTTCTGGACAATTTGGAGCAAAGTAATATCAGCCCGAAACCCAATGTCATTATAACTAGGGATTTTGCGTGATGTTTGGTTCAGAATCTTTCCTTTTGAGTTTATTCACTGCATCAGTTCCGGCATGCCTTTGCGCTTGCGTATATTTCTGACAACGTCCATCTTCAGGTCTTCCGGCACTTTCTCAAACAGCACGTCTATCAGCGAGTAGAATCCCTTGCCTTCCGTGTTACTTTTTAGGGATGTTTCAAGCCCGAAAGTTTCGGCCACGGGTATCTTCGCCCTCACGGCAGCAGTCCCCTGTTCTATAGTTGTGTCCAGTATCTGCCCGCGCTTGTTCTGGATGAGCGTCATGACATTGCCTACAAGCTCTTCCGGCGCGTCTATTCTCACTATCTGGACAGGTTCCAGCAGCGTCGGCTTGGCTCTCATCATCGCGGCTTTGACGCCCTGGGCGACAACGGGTATCACTTGAGCTGGACCACGGTGAACGTTGTCCTCGTGCAACTTGGCGTCCGTAATGAAAACTTTCAGCTGATTGCACGGTTCGCCTGCCAGCGGACCGGCGTTCATGGCGCTTTCAAACGCCTCAATTATGAGCTTCATCGCCTCGTTCAGATATTGAACGCCTTTCGTTTCATCTATGAGCAGGTTGTTGTTGCTCAACACGACTATTTTCTTCGCTTCGTCCCTGCTCATGCCCGCTTCCACTAGCAGTGTCACCGCTTTTTTCAGGTCTTTCCGTATCATGACTTCGTCAATCTTGCGGTCAATGAAGAGCTGATGCACGCCGGCTTCCATCGGCTCCACGCGCAGGGTAAATTGGTTGTGCTTGTTCGGTGATTTTTCCTCCACTTCTGGGGAAGGCTCGCGCACTGTTTCGCGGTAGATGACTATCGGCACCGAGGTCTTGATTTCTATGCCCCGTTCTTTCAGTGGCCTCTCCACTTTAGCGTCCAAGTGCAACTCCCCGAGTCCCGAAATAAGCGTCTCGCCCGTATTCTCGTTTATCTTTGAAACAAGCGTCGGGTCTTCTCTCGTGGCGTGTTTTAAGAACGTAATGAGTTTCGGCAGGTCCGCCGGGTTGACCGGTTCGAGGCTTTTCGTCACGACCGCCTCAAATATATGCTTTATGCTTTCAAAAGGACGTATTTCCTTTGATGCAATCGTCTCGCCCGAAAATGCGTCCGTCAATCCTACGAGACCGACGATATTTCCGGCAGGTATCTCGTCCATTTGCACGCGCTGCGGGCCTTTGTAGATAGATACTTGCTGAATTCTCTGGACTTTTTTCTGCGCGATAAGATGAACCTCGTCCCCTTTTTTTATCGTTCCGGAGAATATGCGTGCCGTCGCGACATAGCCCGCGTGCGGGTCCGGATTGACTTTGGTTATGATGGCAGCTATAATCCCTTTCTCGTTAAGTTTTATCATGTCCCGCCCTTCTTCGCTGTTTTCTTCCCCTTTCCATATTCTCGGTATTCTGTATACCTGAGCTTGCGCGGGATCTGGCAAATGCGTTACGACCATGTTGAGGAGCACACGGTGAAGCGGCGCTTTCTTTGATAGTTCATCATGCTCTTCCTTTTTCGTGTGTTCGATGACATCCTTGAAGCTTATGCCCGTCTTCTTCATGTACGGCACGGAGATTGCCCACTTTCTGTACGCAGAACCGAAGGCGACAGAGCCATTCTCGACTTTCACCATCCATTTGTCGGCAAACTCCTTCTCCGCGTATTTGCTTATGAGTCCGTTAACCTGCCCGATTATGCGCACGAAACGCTCCTGCATCTGCTCGGGTGTAAGCTGCAGTTCTCTTACTAGCCTGTCAGTCTTATTTATGAAAAGAACCGGTTTCACTCGCTCAAGCATTGCTTGCCGGATAACCGTCTCGGTCTGCGGCATGACGCCTTCAACGGCGTCCGTGACTATAACAGCGCCGTCCACCGCGCGCATCGCGCGCGTGACGTCGCCTCCGAAGTCCACGTGCCCGGGCGTATCTATGAGATTCACGAGATAATCCACGCCGTCCACGTCATGCACCATCGAAACGTTAGCTGCGAATATGGTTATGCCGCGTTCCTGTTCCTGCTTGTCAAAGTCCGTGAACAGCTGCTGGCCCGCCAACTCTTCAGATATCATTCCAGCGCCTGCGACGAGATTGTCGGACAACGTCGTTTTCCCATGCACTCGGATTCTGAACCGCAGTTCAGAATCAATCGATATGGGCAGCGATTCCTATGTTCCGTATCTTGTCGGGTTTATGCATCAGGGCGGCTATTGTTTCTATTGAAGCCTGTGTCATTATTTACCTCCATATTTTCTCTTCTCTTTACTGTCCAATACTTTTTATTCCTTTCCCATGCCATTTAGAGCGGCGATAATATCAACGAACGCTATACTGTTGGATTTGGGAGGATATATATTTGCGAGATAGTCTGACGGTTCTGTTGCGGGAGAACGATAAAGGCGTGTGACTAAACGGTAAACAAGTACAACAAAGACTTTCCATAGAAAGTCTTTGGGTATATGAGGAATCTTTGAATTCCTCGTAATAAAAGCCGAAAAGAAGCCGCATCGTAACAGGGGACTTGTTACAATTACATTCTCAACAGTTGGAATCCCTTGCTATATAATTCAGGCGGTTGTCCTCTGCCATCATAATGGAGGTTAACTTTATAAAGCTCAACTCGCCCGCATACGCGCATGATTTGAAAAGTGCTTATCGCGCCCCTATCGCTTCTCTCTCCAAGCGCTCTTTCTCGCGTATAGCATGGCTGTCGTTGCTCGAGTTAAACGCGGCGACCAGTTCGTCCGCCAGCGCTTCTTCCACGGTCTTCTTCTTGGCAAAAGCGGTTTTGTAAACGCCTTGGGCTATGTTTCTCAAAGTCTTGTCTACGCGCCGCTGGGGCGACATTATCACGGCGTCTCGCGCCATTATGCTTCCCATCTGGTAAGAAGTGACTTCTTCGCGGGGCGCGGCATTTTCCACGGCCGTCACAAGAACCTGAACAGGGTTGAGATTTGTCTTCTTTTCGATGAGAGAGAGCGCGGTTTCTATTTTTTTCAGGTTAGCGTCGCTCCTGCCGCCCAGATAGCCGGACGATATCCTGTGCTTCTTTCCTGTGTGGCCCGGCACGAGCATGTGATTCGCCAGGCGTTCTACTACGTGCATCCTTGACTTGTGGAACCGCCCGTGGCTCATCGTGCCAAAGGACTTCGGTATGACAACCGGTTTCACGGTAATATAATTTTTGAGTCCGATGTCCTTGACTTCCGCGACATTCGGCCACTTGCCGAAAAGCCTGACTTCAGGCAGAATCACTTGCTTCACGGCTTTCTTCTGCTGGGCTTTCGGCTTCTCGAGCGCGTCACGTTTCATCGGTTCTCGTTCCATAATCATCATCTCGATGCCTTCTGCTTCCTGCCGGTTCTCAGCATTTCCAGAGAAATATCATTGACCTTGAATACTTTCCACTTGACGCCGGATATGGAGCCTACGGAACCGCCTTGCGAGCCGCCCATGCCTTCGACTGTCACTTGGTCGTGTTCGGTTATCTGGTTTATCGCGCCGGTTCTCGGCACGTGCGCGGTTATCTGCTTCCCATTTTTAACCAGCCGTATTCTTACGCACTTTATCATTCCAGACGAAGGCTGTTTCTGCTCTATCTGCCTTTTCTCAAGGACTATGCCTCGCGCCTGCGGGGCGCCTTCCAAAGGGTCAGTTTTCTCGCGAAGCCTGAAAATCCTGCTTCGGTACTTCTCCTTCTTAAGCCTAAACTTTTTCCTGTTTTTCTTCAATTTCCTGGCTGAAAAGTTCCCTGCCATGTTTCTCTAACCGCTTATCTCCAAAAGGTTATAAAGGTTGTTTTGGCTGCGCCCCGAAGCGCGCCGCCAACGTCATTCTGAGCTTGAGAGCTACGATGATGACTGCGATCGCGATAACGCCCAGAGCGACCGCATCGTTGCTCATGAAAACGAGCCCTATGTTATATGAGTGCACAAGTATCAATGCAAGCGCGACATACACCAGCATGTGGAGCTTCTTCCATCTCCTGCCGAGTATGCGCACAGATGCGTCATTGGATGTAGCAGTCATGGACGCCAGTATTAGGAACGCCAGCGAGCCCAGCGCCAGAAAAGGCGCATTGGGGCCATTCACTATCGCGTTTATGTCCCAGCCGAAGAGAGAATTATAGACTGCAAGCACGTGCAGGAGCGCAAAGATAAAAACGTATATGCCTATCCAGCGCCTGTTCGCCATGAGATATGCCGTAAACGAGCTTCTCAAATATTTCACGAAAAGCGGAATGGCTATCACGAATATGAGTGAGAGCAGCGCAAGAAAGCCGAAGCCGCTGACATAATATATGGTCTCCTGCATACTCGTCGTCGCAAAAATGCGGGATGCGGCTATTACCAAAAAAATCAGTGAAAATCCCGCTACATGAATTTTTTTAGTATCCATGCTAATCAATGAGAAGTCACTTCAATTCTTTTTCCGTTCTCGTATTTGTACAATTTTCCGTCTTCTTCCGTCAGCGTTTGCTTATGCGAGCCGTCGCATAGCGGCTTGTTTTTGCTCAGCCCGCACATGCACACCCAACCTGCCTTGACTTCAACCGGTCCTTTCGCGTCGTGCTTGACAAGTCTTGCCATTCATATCACCTACATTCTCACGGGCGTGAGCAGTTTTATGCCCTTGGTTTCGTAAAGCCGCTCCGTTATTTTCGTCAGCGCCCTTATCTTGCTGCCGCTTTTCCCGATTACCTTCGGCCTTTCCGAGGGCGGCACGTTTATTTTCACCACGCCGTCCTTCACTTCTATATTCTTTGCCTCCGGTATCGCGGCGGTGATGAATTCCAGCACCGTATCAAAATACTCAAGTATCCTTATTTTCTTCTTGAAAAGATTTTCGGCCTTCTTTATCTTCTCGCCGTTTTTGCCCACGGCGTATCCGTACTGCCCCTTGCCGACTACGAAATACAGCGTGTCGTCTTCAGAGAGCATGTCCATCACGTACGCGCCCGTGAGATTCTGGAAGAAGTTGATTGATTCAATCGTCTCTGCGTCAAGCCTGACTTTCATATTTATCCTTACTCAAAACCCGCCATCGCAACGGGAAAAGGTTTCCCGAGTTTCGTGGCCAAGTCCTTTTCGTCGCCTTCGAATTTCTTTACCACGACGCCCATGGAAGCGTAAAGTTTTTCAGGGCAGTTGCTTGCCACTATGACCTCTTTGATTTTTCCGCTATTTATACCTTTGATTATTTCCCTCACTCCTATGGTCGCTTTTTTCTCCGGAATTTTTGAAATCGTCTCCACGTCTATCACTCATGAAATAAAGTTTAAATATCCCCTTTTTGCTGTACCAGACTGACGCACTTCGTGCGTCCATTTGGTGAAAGTTGATGCCATATTATGTCTGACTGCCCGCGCTCCGTTCACGAGTCGATGCCATTTTATTAGTTCTCATTAATTTCACTTCTCCTTGCGGATGGCGGCGCGCATCTTGTCCATATCTATGGTGAGATTGACCATGCCCGTGCCTATCGGCGCGACTTGCCCCACCATTACGTTCTCGATTATGCCGCGCATGTTGTCGGTCTGCCCGTAGAACGATGCGTTTATCAGGTGCCTCTTCGTTTCCTCGAAATTGGCTTTCGCCAGGACGGAAGCTTTGCGCCCGGAAACGCCGTATCTTCCTATCGACTTTATTGTGCCGTCAAACGTCATCGTATCCGCCAACAGGTGAAGGTATCGGTCATCCACTTCCAGTCCCTGCTCTTCTAAGGTGTCCTTAGACTCGGAGAATATCATGCTTCGCGCGGCTTCCACGCCCAGAACTTCGTATACCTGATACAGGTCATTCGTTGTCGTCCGCGAAACATCGACTTCCGGGATTGCCAGCACCTTCTCGAGGTTGCTTCCCGACGTCTGTATCACCCATTCGCCGTCCTCGTTCACGACGACAACGTTGCTTACGCCTTTTATCCCGCCTATGTGGAGCGAAAGTATCTTATTCCGTATCTTTCTCATGTTCTTGTAATCGTCTTCAGTCGGCTTGACATAGATCTTGGTGTCGCGCGAGCTTATGTCGCATCCTTTCACGTGCTTCTCAAGGGCTTTCTTCACATCGTTTCTCTGGACCGCGTTCTCCAGCTCAAGCTCTATCCGCATATCTACAAGGTCCATCGAATCCGATTTTATTATATCGCCTATGAACGTCTCCTTTATTTCGGCGGCGACTTCCTTCGCTTTTTCCTTGTTGTTGTACTTTTCTTTGAGATGGATAATCATGTTCTTTTCAAACGTCTTTCGCGCGTCGAATATCTCTATCAGGCGGGGTAGCCCTTGCGTTACTTTGCTCAGCCTGTCGCTCTGCGATGCCAGCGTATAAGAGCGCATCGTCATTTGCGTTGCCGGCTCGGAAAGGCTCTGCGCTGCTATGATGCCTATGGCCTCTCCTGGCTCGTAGAGATATTTGCCTATCGATTTCTTCAGCGATTCCAGTTTCTCTTCTCTCTTCTTGCCTTCAATGCCGTTCTTCCTGCAGTATTCGTCAAACTTCTTCATTATCGTCGGCGATATCATATTCATCACAATCTCCCAAAGTCTATGGTGCCCGAATCCGATTTGGCCGGGTCTATGCCATCGCATCCTGCGTTGAACTGGATTATCTGCCCACGGCTGTTCCTGACGGTGCCGTCGTATTCGACGCGGAGGTCCTGCAACGCGTTCACGAGCCTTCTTTCCATGTAACCGCTGTGCCTCGTGTGCAGGGATTTGTCCATGAGATTTTCCCGCGAGTTCATGGCGTCAAAGAAGAATTCAAACGGATCAAGCCCTTCCTTGTATCCGTGGGACACGAAGCCGTGCGACTTCAGGCCCAAGTCACCCCGCGGGAAGTGTGGCAGTACCCTGCCGAGGAAGCCGCGGAATATTCGCTCGCCTTCCAGTGATTCCTGGCCGACGAAAGCGCACATCTGCGTCAGATTGACGTAGCTACCTCTTGCCCCACTCACAGCCATTATTACAGAAGAATTCATCGGAAGCTCCTTCTTTATCACGTCGCTAGCCTTGTTCGAGGCGTCCCCGCCGAGCTGTAGTATCTTGTTTTCCAGCACCATCTTTATGTCCATCCCGCTCTTCTTGTCGCCGTGCCCTTTCTCATAATCCCGCACCAGCGCCTTAGTCGTGTCCTCGTATTCCTGCACTATTTCCTCAATCCGCTTTCTGGATTTGGACGAAATATCTTCGTCGGACGATGCGATGGTGAAACCTTTTCGCGAGATGACTTCCAGCGTAAGCCGCGAAACACTGTCAATGAAATCCCGGGCCGCAGCGTGCCCGTATTGTTTGTCGATTATGTCTATTAGCATTCCTTTCTTTTCACCAAGCCCGTTCTCGTCTATGACACCTTTTTTCAGCACGCCGTCCTTTATCTCCACTTCTTCGCCGCCCGCATCCGCATAGGTAACGTTGAGTCCCTTGGGCAGTATATGGCTGAATATTTCCTTCCCGGTGTATTCGTCCTTTATCGCGAATTCTTCGATGCCTATGGCGTTCAGCATCTCTGCTGCTTCGCGGCGACTGAGCTTGACTCCGTCAGTCGTGAGAAGATAGGCACCCGTTATGTGGTCATGCTTACACGCGATTATGGGGCGCCCGTATCGCGGGGACCTTATGTGATTTTCAACCGCAAGTAGCATCTCCGTTTCCATACGCGCTTCCTCGGTCTGCGGAACGTGCAGGTTCATTTCATCGCCGTCAAAGTCCGCGTTGTACGGTATGGTGACCGCGAGGCTCAGTCGTATCGTTTTGTGAGGCATTATCCTTGCGCGGTGCCCCATCATGCTCATCCTGTGCAGCGAAGGTTGCCTGTTGATTATGACGATGTCGCCGTCCATGAGGTGCCTTTCCACCACGTAACCCGGCATTATTTCCTGCGATATGACTTCCTTGTTATCTTCCGTTATCTTCTTCTTTATGCCGTCCGACCGCACCACGTAGTTCGCGCCCGGGTGTGCCGGAGAGTTGAGTATGAACTTTCTCAGCGATTCAATATTTGTCGCGTTCACTCGTTCCGGTATGGTAAGCTCCTTTGCTATTTCTTCCGGCACTCCGACTTCGCTTATGGAGATGAGCGGGTCCGGGGATATGACCGTACGAGCGGAAAAGTTCACCCTTTTTCCGCTCAGGTTGCTGCGGAAGCGCCCTTCCTTCTTGCTTAATCGTTCTACAAGCGTTTTCAGCGCCCGCCCGGAGCGGTGGCGTGCCGGTGGCAGCGTAGAAATCTCGTTGCTCATCAGCGTGGAAATGTGGTACTGCAACAACTCCCATATGTCCGCGATTATGAAGTCAGGCGCTCCCAGTTCCAAATTCTTTCGCAGCCGCTCGTTTATTCTTACGATGTCGACGAGCTTGTGCGTCAGGTCGTCCTCGCTTCTCTCGCCTGTTTCTAAGGTTATGGAAGGGCGCACGGTGACGGGCGGTATCGGCAGTATCGTCAGTATGAACCATTCAGGGCGCCCGCTTACCTTCATAAGAGCAATGTCCTCGTCGGTTATCTTCTCCATTTTTTGTCGTACTTCTTCCGACGTCAAGTCCGTATTCCCTTCCTTATACGACGTCGGCTTGAAGAACGTTATTTCCTTCTGCTTCTCGCCGCAGTGCGGGCACGTCTTGACTTTCTTCTTGTATATCTGCATGAGCTTGTTGCCCTTCATCGTTGCCGCGTCTTCCGGCGTCACCAGGGCGCGGCAGCATTTGTTGCACACCGTTTTCAGAAGCATGTATATTTTCTTCCCGTACAGCGGATGAACGACGGGCTTCGTCAGCTCCAGATAGCCGAAGTGCCCGAGGCACTGCCCTATCGTGCCGCCGCACGTCCTGCATCGTAGTCCGGGATCCACGACGCCCAGATGCAAGTCCGCCAGTCCTGCGTCTATCGGATAGCCGTCCGGGTCGTAAAGCTCCGGCTGCTCTATCTTTATCGCCGCCATCTCCTTTATCATCTTCGGAGACAAAAAGCCGAAGTCAATTGATTTCACTTTCATCATCATTATTCACCTTATTGATTTGCCCTTCGTCACACTGCACACCGTGAAAAATTCTTGCGTCGTCATAGTCACCCTAAATTCACTTTCGGATACATGCCTAGGCATTTGAGCTCGTCCAGCATAAGCTTAAACGCATAGCTCATCTCCACTTCTTCTATCACGGATTTCTTGCATATCGGGCAGTATTTCTTGCCCTTGACTTTGTCTTCCACTGCAAGCAGGCCGCACTTCGTGCAGAACGGTATCGTATATTTATCCGACGAGAACCGCTCCTTCAGAAGCAGCGCTGCGCCATGCGCCAGTAAGCAATCCTTCTCCATCTCTCCCAATCTCAAACCGCCTTGCTTCACCCGCCCTGCTGTAGGCTGTTTTGTTAAAAGCGTGACCGGTCCTTTTGCCCTTGATTGCAACTTGTTCGCAACCATGTGGTGCAGTTTCTGGTAATAGCAGGGCCCTACGAATATCTCGCTTTCGTAGCGCTTGCCCGTCACGCCATCGTGCATGACTTCCTTGCCGTCGTTTCTGAAGCCCAGCGCTTTCAATCCTTCGCGCAGGTCTGCCTCTTCTATGCCGTTGAATACGGATGCGTCCACCGCCTGTCCGCTCACTGCCGAGATTTTCCCGGCCATCATTTCGAAGAGCTGCCCGAGAGTCATTCTGCTCGGTATTGCATGCGGGTTGAGTATTATGTCGGGTGTCACGCCGCTTGACGTGAAAGGCATGTTCTCTTCCGGCACGACGAGGGATATGACTCCTTTCTGCCCGTGGCGCGATGCAAACTTGTCTCCCAGTTCGGGTACGCGCCTGCTCCTCACGTTTATCTTCACAAGCTTGTTGCCACTCGACGATTCAGTGAGAATGACATTGTCAACCGTTCCTTCCTCTCCGTATCGTATTGCCTCTGACGTCTCTCGCCTGTTCTCTGTTTCCACCATGAAGCTTTCCATCGGCCCGAAGAAACGCAGAGGCGACACTTTGCCGACTATGACGTCGCCTTCCGTAACATCCGATTCGCGGTTGATTATCCCGTCTTCGGCGAGGTTTGCATACGCTTCGTCCGTCCGGTATCCTGATATGGTCTTGTCCGGTATCTTTATTTCGTCTTTCTCTATTCCCCAGTATCTCATCTCCTCTGTCCCGTAATTGCGGATAAAGTAGCTGTACCCGAAGCCCCGCTCTATTGACGCTTTGTTGAGTATTATCCCGTCTTCCATGTTGAATCCCTTGAAGCTCATGATGGCTATCACGATATTGTGGCCCTGTGGATGCGTGGTTATTCCCATCTCTTCGCCCACGGCGGTGTTGATCAGCGGCGCCTGTGGATAAAGCAGGATGTCGCTCTTAGTTTCCGTGCGGGAGAGGAAGTTGGATGCGTAAAGGCCGAGCGACTGCCCGGACATCTTTGCCCCGAAGTTGACTCTGTCCCCTCTGTTGTGCGCTGCGAACGGAACAAGCGACGCAGACAGTCCCATCATTATGCCGGGGTTTATCTCGATGTGCGTCGTTTCTTTGGTTATGTGTGCGTCGTCTATAGCCAGCAGCGCATCGTTCTCTTCCTCCGCGTCAAGCAACTCTATCACGCCTTCCTTGATGAGGTCGTTCCATTTCATGCCGTTCTCAAGCCGTTCAAGCACGTCTTTGGTGAGCATGGGCTTGCCGTCCTTGAATATTATAACGGGCCTTTGCACCCTGCCCGAATCGGTATTAATGTGGACCTCATCAAATTCCGGAACCCACGAAACGTTCACGGAAGCGTTTATTTCCCCCTTCCTTCTCCTGCTTCGCACGAAGTCCACCACCTTCTCCGGCTCGTTGGTAGTTGCTATTATCAGTCCGTCCATGAACACTGTGGACGAACCGCTTTCCTTTTTCAGCGCCGCGTCTATGAGGCTTCTGTCTTTCGCGGAAGCGGTGTCAGTTATAACAGCAAACACCGCCAGATATTTTCTCAGCCCTATGTTCACCCCTTCAGGAGTCTCTTCCGCGCAGAGCCTGCCCCAGTGTGTCGGGTGAAGAGCGCGCGCTTCGAAATGCTCCTGAGACGAGCTGAGCGGAGAAATTACGTTCCTCAGGTGGGCTATCGTTCTTACAAAGTTCGTTCTCTCAAGGCGCTGGCACACTCCAGTCCTGCCGCCAACCCACTGTCCTGTCGCCATGTGCGAAATGATTCTTTTTGTCAGGTATTCGCTTTCGACTATCGACTGTATGGAGGGCATCTTACCCCTCTTCACAAGCTTCTGGTACGAATAGATTATACGCGATACGAGCCCGTATTTTCCGAGCAGCACGGAGCGGAACAGTATTTCAAAGAAATCCGCCACCATCCTCAGGCGCTTGTTCCCGTAGTGGTCTATGTCCTGCTCCTCAATGTTGTTGAGCCCAAGTCGCAGGACTTTGCGCACCACCTTTGAAAGATAAACAGATTTCTCAAGTCGGTTTTTCCTGTTCTGCCCGAGATGGGGCAGCAGGTATTTGTCCAGTAAATCATTAACACGTTTATCCCTGTACTCCTTTTGCGGAATCTTGATTTTCTTGCCCATGTAATCCTTCGCGTCTTCAATCGTTTTCACATCCGTTTCATAGAGATTGAAATATATCTCCTGCATTTCCTTCGGTTCCGTGGAGATAGACTCGATTATCTCCTTATCCGTTTCCATGCCCAGAGCACGTAACAGAACGACGACGGGCATCTTCTTCATGTTTGCGAAAGAAATGGTGACTATGCCGCCCTTGCGTTCAACCAGGTGGCGCTGCACGAAGCCGGCCGCTTCGGAGTTTATCCGCGCCGTCTCTATCTCGCGTTTCTTCTCTATGACAGGGCGATTGGAGAGGACCTCCTCCATCATGACTATCACCCTTTCCGTGCCGTTGATTATGAAATATCCCCCCGGGTCTTCCGGATCTTCGCCGGCTTCTATAAGCTGGTCGCGCGTGAAGTCTGCTATCGTGCATGCGCCGGACTTCACCATTATTGGAATGTCGCCTATCTTGACTTCCTGCGGGTCCTGCTCCACGCCGTTTATTATCGGTATCATCTCGATGTAAAGCGGTGCGGCATAGGTAAGGTTTCTTATCCTGCACTCGTTCGGCGTGACAACGCGCACAGCGCCGTCCGCTTCCTTTATGCTCGGCTTCGGAATCCTGACTTTGCCGAGCCTTATCTTGAATTCCGCGAGGTCGGGCGTCTCCAGCTGGATTTCGCCGATGTCGTCAAATATTTTCTGCACGCGTTTCTCCACGAACTCGTTGAAAGACTTGACGTGATGCCCGTAGAATCCGATAGATTCCTTGAAGGTGCGGAGAAGAGTCTTATATGTGTGGGCATTTCCTGTCTTGATTATCATGCCACCACCCTGTAAAAATAAAGAGGTTCATCGGCAAAGGCGCGCGTTATCTTCAGCACATCTCCTTTTTTCGCTCCCATTCTTTTTGCGACCGGGTCTTCCTGTTCAATGTGAGGCAGGTTGGCAAGCGTTGCGTTCAGCTTTCCAAGAAGCTCAGCCTTCTCCTCATCATTGAGTATCTCGTGTTTGGGCACAAGGCGGCTCTCGAATATGTTGAACGTTTGTTCTTCCATTATAATACCCCTCGCTTCGCAAGTGCGTATCCATACCCACAGCGTCGCTGTGTCGTATCCCATATTTATAACTCTGCGACGTTTGACCTTTTACTTTTTCTTCAACATGGGCCCGGAGGGATTCGAACCCTCGACAGGCGGCTTTCCTTCGTGGCTTAAAAGGCCGCTGCTCTACCAGGCTGAGCTACGGACCCGCTTGGTCCTTATACGCCCCGGCCGGGAAATTCAAAGCGTGCAATGCGCATCGCTTTTTTGAACCCGGGTCACAGCCTTGACAAGGCTATATGCTAGGCCACTACACCACCGAGGCATGCTGCATAGCCATGGCTAAAATATGAAATTTCGAAAAAATTCCGGCACAATCCATCACGATATTCTCCCTGACTATGAATGGCCAGCAACGTCAAGGCTTTCCCGGCAGAGCCAGTACTCGCCAAATCGTAGGAGAGCTTGACTTCCAAGTTCGGAATGGGTTTGGGTATCGCCTCTCCGCTATGGCCGCTGACCTCTCTTATTAAAAGAGGTGTTTATTTAAAGGTTTTCCAGAGTCTAACGTCTCTTCTAGAAACTGTCTTTCTCTGGCATTCCATATATACGCGCCGTCTTTTATACTTTCGCATTCTTCAGATGCGAGTTTCTATTAAATATTCGTACGCGCCATAAAGTTTTATGGTTTCCGTTCCTGTTATTGCCGGCGCGTTCGTGGTCATGTTGCTCATCGCGGGCGGCTTCGTATATTTCACAGTATTTTCGCCGCCCGGCGAAAAGCAGTCCATCGAGAAGCCTTTGCTTTCCGAGGGCGAACCCATGGCAGAACGCCACGTCGCATGGCTTGCCAATGAGATAGGCGCATATAAGATTCACGCATCGCCCACAGGAGAGAAAGCCATCTTTGAAGTAGTGGTAGAAGGAATTATATTCTCGGTTACAACGGAAGGCGGCGTCCCTGTTGTATTCCAGAGCGCAGCGGAAAGCCCCGACCTGCGTATCACGGCGTCGCGCGCCGCGTTCGGGAAGATAATGAATTCGCAGAATCTTTCGCAGACGATAGCCAGTTTATACGGCAGCGGCGAGATAAGCATCGCCATCGAGAAAGACGAAGCGACGCTGGCACTCAAGGGTTACAAGGCGGTTTACGACGCGTTTGCGAACGTATAAATATCACGTCAGAAAATAAGAGTATGCCGCCAAAAGTTTTGTTGGTATTTCTGTTAATATCCGTAATTCTAATAGCAGGATGCGCCCAAAGGCTTGGAGACGCCCCGAAGGAAAATACATCATTGGAAGAATTACGAAAAACAGCCGAGCGTAATTTTGACAGGCCGCCGTCTGATATAAAAGAAGCTTCGCTGCCAGAAGACTCAATCGCGTCTATTGAACCTTGGTGAGAAAGCAGCTAATATGGTTGATAAAATGCGTTCAAAAATGATGGCAATTCTCATCTTGAGCGTAATAGTCTCGCTTTCTTTCGCATATCCGTTTCAGGATTTGCTTGATGGAACGTGGAATCCAACGGCGCGCGCCACCTGCGGCGGGACGTGCTTCAATGGCTATTCTTTCACGTCCTGCGCCGCGAACCAAGTATGCGTCTATCCGGACGACAGCGACTACGGCTCGTGCATCGCAAGCGATGAGTGCGCCGGGGCGACGACCACGACGGCGCCGTCATGCACGAACGATTGTTCAGCAGGGGCATCTTACTGCTCAGGTGCGAGCGCGATAAGGACATGCGGCAATTACGACAGCGACTCGTGCTTGGAGTGGTCCACGTCATCGTGCCCGTCGGGCGCGACCTGTGAATATGCAGGAGCGACGCCTTACTGCTACACGCCCTCGGCTGCGACGACCACGACTTCGTGCATACCTTATACTTACTGCTCCGGGAGCAGCGTCTATACGCGCACTTCGTCGTGCGTGACGAATTATGTGACAACGTGCGCAGGCACATGCTCGGACGGCGCGTGCGTTGCAGCGGCAACGACGACCACGACAATCGCAACACCTCCGCCTACAACCACTACGATTGCTTCCCCGGTGGCGACAACGACGACTACTGTGCCTTCTTCCGTGACCACAACGACGTCGTGCCTTCCATATACTTACTGCTCCGGGAGCAGCGTCTATACGCGCTCAAGCTCGTGCGTGACGAATTACGTGACGACCTGCTCCTCTGGTCAGAGCTGCGTGAACGGGGCGTGCGTTGCAGCGGCAACGACGACAACAGTCCCGTCATCTGCATTCGTCACGACTACCACCGTAGCGGGCGGCGCGACCACTGTACCGGCATCTTCTGCTACAACGACGATGCCAGCGGCTGCTTCGGCAACGACGACTCTACCAAGCAGTTATTCAACCACTACTACCATAGCGGGTACCGGCACGGCTTTTAATTTATGCACTCCGGCATCATACTGCTCTGGCAATGAGGTTTGGTTCAAACTTCCTTCCTGCGAGGCGACTAAAATAGAAACATGTACTCAAGACAAAAACTGTTTGTCAGGCAAATGCGTGGCAACGAAACAGACAACAACGACTATTTCTTCAACCGCTATACAATCCTGCACGGACAAATGCTCTACTGCCGGTAAAATCGTGTGTTTGGGCGGAACGCTTTATCTAACCTGTGGCAATTACGATGCAGACCCGTGCCTAAAATTATCGAATCTGAGAGAGTGTCCCAACGGAGAGATATGCAAGTCTCTTGATAACGGTGAAGATGGATGCGCCGCCGTAACAAAAAGCACGTCATCGTCCACGTCGGCTACACCGAGCGTAGTTCCTATAGGGCCATCGGGGATAGGAGCTTATTATGAAATTTACAGTGACAAGATAATCATAAAATGGACTAATCCCTCGTTGGGAGCATACTATATTGATATAAAAACTGCCGATTCTTCTGCGCGGAATATTTATATTGCACTCAATAAGGTCGAATCAGTCTCATTGAATTTCAATGAATTGCGCCTGAAAGGAGACGAAATCTTAATAGGGCAGTTTAAAGAAATAATAGATGGTTTTGTTGTAGACGAATATCCTACGTTTGAAATAGACTTGTCCGGAAAGAATCCCCCTCGCGAACTGGAAAAACCATCGCAAAAACAAAAAGACGGGCAGAAGCCGCAACCGGTAACAAAACGATGGACTAATCCCACTGCGCCGAATGGTTTGGTCAAATATCTGTCTGGCGATTTCACAGATACAGACGGAGACGGGATGACGGATGTTGCGGAAACAAAATACGGGTTTAACCTTAATGATCCGAGCAGTTTTCCCGCGGAACCGGAACTGGTAGAGAATAAACTCCCCATTGAGTCATCAGAAATAGGCGCTTATTATGAAGTTTACCGTGGAAAGATAATCATCAAATGGAGCGAATCTCCAGACGTGGATTATAGTCTTCACTTAAAAACTTCCGATTCCTCCTCATGGAACATATATTACGGCGGGCATTATATTGATTCTGCGGAAGTGAATTTCAATAAATTCAACCTGAAGGGAAACGAAAAATTGGTCGGAAGTTTCGGCAAAAGTGATAAGGACGGAAACTTCGTAGAACAATATTCCGAATTTGAAATAGACTTGTCTCATGTCAAATTCCCGCAGATTTCCGACATAGGCGCCCCCGACAACAGAATAAGCTATACATTTTCCAGCGATTTCCCCGAAGACGCCGAAAGCAAGTACAGGGAGTTTCTGAAAAGGGTTCTGCCTATCATGTATTCGTATCTCGGGCCTCCGGCAGAGAGTATCAATGTCTTAATCAAAAATATGGGCGAGGATACCGATTACTTCATGATTGTAGACAACGGCAGGACTTTTCTGTCAGACACGGATTTCATACCGAGATTGATAGTCCACGAACTTGTCCATGCATGGAAAGGCGGTTACACCATCACGTCTGACAAAAATTGGGAATATGACAAGGCGTTAAGCGGCTTTGAAGAAGGCGGCGCAGAAGGCCTGGCATTTGAGATAATACATGAATATGTGCGTGATTACCCCAACGATGTTGCTACCGAACAATTGTTGAACTATAAGCCGTTCCAATATTGGAGTAAATCTACTACTTATTACGATTCACTGAAAAATCTAAGGTGGACTGGAGCAGGTCAATTCTGGACGGATAACGACGCAGCTTATATTAGATATTCTATTTCGGCTACAACGATTCAGATGATGATTAAAGAAAATCCCGATTTTATGAAACAGTTTCTATCCATGTATTACAAAAGGATTAGGGAAAATCCGGACTGGCGGCCAAACAGAGGAGACATTATTGACATGTGGGCGGCGCTGGTGCCGGCATTAAACGGATACCCTCTCAAAGAATACCTTAATACTATACCCGTATTTAATGGTAGAAACCTAGACAGGGGAATATATGCATTGACCGAGATTCGTCCATACGGAGCTATTGGTGATCAACAATTTGCGGTTAGTTACGCCGCTCCTAATGGCAGGCTCTGGGATATTGAAGAAAACGATATAAAGAAAATACCCAAATGGGTGAAAGTCGTAAAAGGGAGTGACGGGTATTATTATATGGATTTTCAAGATTCAATTTTCATGGTTGAGGTCGCTAACGCACATGGACAACAGACAATTTATAGTTTCAAAACTATTTGGAAGAGACACCCTAACGGTTTGCCTACTGGTTATGGGTGGGTCGGCCCGGAAGAATTAAATATGGAAAATTTCCCTATAGGATTGTATAAAGAAACAGTGACTTTCACTGACTACCTGCCATATGACAGCGAAGCCAGTGACACGTTTTATTTCTTCGGGCTAAAGGGCTTTTCCCAGAACAGAGCTAACGAATATGTCATAATGATAGGTGTGGACGGTGTGCCTTCCGGCACGGCGGAAATATATATTGATGGAGTGAAATACACTGCTCCGATAATTAACGGCGCGGCCGTTTTTACGTCAACGGAATGGAAATTCGACATGCAAGGCAGGGTTTTAATCACTATCACGAATGCAGACGGCATATCCAAGACTTATTACAGGACTATAGTAGAGAGCGGTACGTATCATTTATATTACCAGCAGCAATTCATCATAGTTGACATAGGTTTTAACGGTATAGAAGACCAGTTTGAATAACCGAGCGCCTTCTTATTCGTTCACAACAAGAAATTATATGCCAAATCACGTAGAAATGCGCGAGTCGCTTGCGTATTTTGATACGTTTCTGGCAATCCTAACACGACTATAACGGGAAATGTTATCTACCCAAAAACAGGCACCCGTCTGCCAAAGAGATAATAAATGCCGGTTACTGGCGTCATTTGCAGCCCTACGGAGGCAATGTAGATTATGCGTTGCGGCATTATATGCATGAAATGACGAAACTAATTGCGCGGATACTATCTCCGTGCATTACCGGTTCGCGACTATTTCAATGACGTCCCCGGCTTTTAGCCTGTGTTCTTTTCCGACTGTCATCTTCGTTTTGACGTCTATCGCGCGGATGAATTTTTCGCCAATGTCCGTGTGGATTTTATACGCGAAGTCCAGCGCCGTTGAGCCCGGCGGCATTAGGAAGCAGTCCGGCAGCACGCGTCCGTCCTTGTCCGTCAATTTATTCAACCCGCCGGGAAAGACCGGGAAAAAGCCAAGTAGCGTGAACACGGTGTCATTCAGAACGCGTTGAATGCCCGTGCTTCCGTATTTCTTCATGACATTCTGTATGAACTCCAGCGCTGCTTTTTGCTTGTCGGTCGCGTTGCCCGTTATCTCGAACGTTGAGTCGCCCGGCAGATATTTTATTATTCCCGCTTTTTGCGCCTGCCGCAGCGCCAGTTCTGCATCAGATGAGCACGGGACTATCGGCAGGTGCGGGAATTCTTTCTTGAGGCGTTGCAGATTTTCATCCGCTTCCGGCAAATCCATCTTATTCGCCGCTATAAGCATAGGTTTCGTTTTCAACCGGAGCTCCTTGCACAATTTCAGCAATTGCTCATCATTCCACGACGCCGGTTTTTCCTCCGGCAACTTTAATTTAATTATGGAGTCTTTCGCCATTTTCTCTTTCACGCCGAATGAAGACATCTGCTCGGCTATCACTTTTTCCACGGAGCCATTGTGCTGGAGCGAGCGCGACAGCTTTGCCCATCCTCTCTTGAGCACGGCGAGATACCAGTAATCCAGCTCGTCTTCCAGAAACCGCACGTCTTCCACAGGGTCGTAGTTCGTTGCCTTTTCGCCTTTTTCATTCGTCGTTCCCGACGCGTCCACAACGTGAATAAGCGCGTCCGCCTGGTTTAAATCGTTAAGAAATTGGTTTCCCATGCCCTTTCCCTCGTGCGCTCCCGGCACGAGCCCGGCCACGTCCATCAATTCAACGGATACGAACCTTACGCCATCCGCGCAGTAGCCGAAGCGCGGGTTGCACCTAACACCAAAGAAATTCTCAACACACTCCGTGCGGACGAAGCCTATATCGTGGTTCGGCTCTATCGTCGCAAACGGATAGTCCGCTATCTTCACGTCTGCGAGTGTCGCCGCCTTAAAGAACGTGCTCTTTCCGACGTTAGGTTTTCCTACGATTCCGATGAGCATGATAACAAGAAGGTAGTATAACTTAAATATCGAATTCCACCGTATAAACTACCCACTGGTGCGAGGATGCACAATGCTGTATGACGGCTTCGCCGTCCAGTTCCTAAGCGTCAAGTTGCTCGTGGCAGGCGGTACGAAAGTGAAAGGATTTCCAACGCACGGTTCTGGCGTGCGGGTTCGTTTCAGTCTTTACACCCCGCAAACCGAAAGCCACCGCGGGTGGCTTGACGCACAGCGGTGCGTTACGGAAGAGAGACAGGGAGCGGATTAATGCGCCATTCCCCAACCAAACTACAATAAGTAAAGCTGAAACCAAGCCCGTTAAAATTCACCGACGAAAAGTCATTTCCTACTTCTTTCCTAACGCCCGCCACTTTAGTGGCGGGATTATTTACATCAAAGGGCAAATAAAATGTCCGATTAGTTGCTCTTCAGAATATTTAAAGAGATTCCCGCCCCCTCGGTTTAAAAACTTCCACGAACGTTTGATAATAAGGTGTGGAGGTGTGCATCGCATGGCAAAGAAGAAGTAAATTCTAAGCCATCGTCATTGGTCATAATTTACCTATTTTCTTTTTTTCTTAACCTAACTTTATTCCTTCCTCTTTGAAGCGTTCCTTGACGCGCCACAGGACCTCAGAGCGTATGGAATCGCGGCGGTTTATGTTTCGTATCCAGAACCAGACTTCCAGCACGCTCTTATCTTTGTCCACGCCCTTTATCAGCACTTTCGGCTCAAGCTTTTTCATATCCTTCGGCATTGAAAGAAGCGCCTCCAAAACGGACATGTGCCGCGACACTTTCGGTACGATATCGTTGTTCTCTATGCATATTTCCATTATTATCGCCCGCGCTTTTTCCACGTCGGCGTCAGGTGCTATCGGCACATCCACGGTCGTCTTGATGTACTCGCCCTGCGTGTAGTTGATGACGGGATTGGAGAAAAATATAGTATTGGGGACGATGTAAATCCGCCCGTCAACGGAGCGCAACTGCGTCCTTCGCAGCCCTATATTAAGCACCTTGCACACCGTGCCGTTAAATTCCACATAGTCTTTCTCGCGGAAAGGCCTGTCCAGTATCAGGAGAAATCCGGAGTAGTAATTTTGTATCATCTGTATCGAGCCGGACGCTATCACTATCCCGAGTAGCCCCAAGCTTGCCACAAGCTCGCTCACGTTGAACGACAGGACGTAGGTTATGCCATAGCCTATGCCCACGAGATACGTAGAGTAAAGCAGCATTTTCGCAAGCAGGTAGGCGCCCCAGAACTTGATTTTCCGCATCTCCATGTATTTGACTATCAGCGAATACATGACGTTCCCGCCTACCGCCGACACAAGAATGACAAACACGAATATCGTTATCCTTTCCAGCGATATCGCGCCTATTTCCAGAGCCATAAGTGTGTTATAGGCTGACTCGTATTTATGGTTTCTCGGCACGTCAGGTAAGGAACGAACGATTCAGCGCTTTATCTTTTGAAATCTCGTTTAATTTCAATGGTTTCCTCGAAATGACCGCACACGAAGCATACGGCAGCAAATGCATACAGGAGCCATCTTCCCTTAACTTAAATATGGTTGTATCGTTTTGAAACGTCATGAAAGACCAAAACCGGCGTGATTTCGCTTAAAAACATTCCCAGCCTTATAATAAGAAGCCCCCGATAGCTCAACGGCAGAGCGCACCGCTGTAGTCCTGCGCCTCGTGCGCAAGAATGTCAGCATTCTGCCAGAAACGGTGAGGTTCTGAGTTCAAATCTCAGTCGGGGGATGAGTAAATTCTTCATATGCCTTTTTATTGCGCGTTCCAAGATAATCGCATTTTGCATTCATATTCTTATCATAGACGTTCTATCAGTTCATCTACGCTTACATCCGCTTCGCTCAAAATTCTTTTCAGCATGCACCCGCAGGTAGGAAGAGGCATGGGGACTACTGTGCTTCTTCCGTCAGAATGCTGCATGAATACATGCGAACCTCTCTGCCTTATAGGGCGAAAGCCCATCTTGGAAAGAGCCTTATGAATTTCCTTGCCCGAAAGAACAGGAAGTTTCGTCATCTGACTACCTTTATCTGCTGAACTCCGATGAATTCCTCTTCCTTTTCTGCGTTCACTTCCAAGCACAATTTTATGGCTTCCCTCATGTTTTCCATGAGTTCGTCTATGGTCTTGCCCTGGCTATGGCATCCCCTGAGGGCAGGAACGCTCCCGACATAAAAGCCGTCTTCGTCCTTCTCTATAATCACGGTGAAGTTGTGCACTTTCTTTTGCATAAATAATGATTGCGCAGAAACGGGCTTAAAGGTTTCCACTAGTTATAAATTCTTAATTAACGAATAATTATTATGAATTATAGGCGTATTATAGGATTCACAAAGTATTTTTTGAGAGGTTCGTTCAACATAACAACCTCTGCAATGTTGCATCCCACTAAACCCATAGAAATAGACGGCAGAACGGGAAAACTGTCTGGGAGATACAGTTCGGAAAATGCGGCGTTATTAGCACAGATGAGAAGAGAAGCAGATTCAGTATTGGGTGTTTATGACGATGTCAATGGCGACATAGAAAGATTTGAAGCGTTACTGAGAAAAAAACAATAGGCGCATGGGAAAGGAGTTATTTCAGAAAAGGCAGAGCAACTATCGAGCCTTACGTTATACATATGGTTAGAACTCTTGAAGCGGTCAATGGCGACAGAGACCAGTTTGAAAGAATAATATATCCAGTGCAATGATTTTATTCCTTTTTCTCTCTCTTGCGAATGCCGAGCGGGGCGGGCTTGCTTTCCGTGGCTAACGTTTTCCCGCCCTGCGCGTAAGAACCGCGCGCCGGCGGCAGGTTCAGCGGGCTGTTGATGCCAAGCGTCGGCACGATTTTGTAGCTCAGCACGCGCTCCTCCCAGTTCTTCACGTCCTTCAAAGTCCACTTTATCTCGGTGCCGTATGTTGTCTTTTTCGTCTGGAACTTGAATCCTTCGTGCTCGCGGACGCGGAATATCGGCGGCACGAAGTCGCGCACGTTCACGTCCACGTTCGCCCCGGTCCAGTTCTTGACGTCCACGCCCACGGTGAACTCCGTCCCTTCCTGTATCACTTTCTTCTGGATTATGTATTTTCGCAAATGCACGATTCTCAGTTTATAAAGTATGTACCACGCCGCGGCGATAAGCGCGATTAGCGTGAGTATCGCAGGAAGGAAGTCTACCTTATATTCGATTCTGGCAGACGCGCCAACGCCAAGATTCTCCGTTTTCCACACATATTCGTCGCCTTTTTCCGTAGGCATAGTGCCAGAGAAGAACATTTTTTCCACGTCAGAAATTTGTCTCTCAACAGAGCTACTAGCCGCCAGATTACCGCGGTTGACAACGGTTATCCTCTGTCCATAGCCCGTAAGAAATGCCACAGGCTCGACCTGCTCGTCCAGCACCGCCTTCTCCTCTACGTTGAACTCTTGCTCCGCCGAGTTCTGCAGGTCTTTCGTGCTGATATATATGATTATTCTGTACGCGCCTTTTGGTGTATTGTCCGGCACAGTGAAGGCAAGCCCGGCTTCCTTGGTTTCCGTTGGGTCTATGAGCGGTATCTTCGTGCTCTCTATGGCTATCACGCCCTGCTGCCCGCGGAACGTCATGTTCACAGTCACGTCCTGAACCGAGGCGCGCTTGAAATTCTTCACGTAGACTTTCGCCGCTATCGTGCCCGTCGGATAAAACTGCCCGCTTACCGAAGTCCTGTCTATGTCCACGAACTCGTCCTTGCTGACAAAAACGAAGATG
>DATDXW010000017.1:0-10804 GCA_035289125.1 archaeon
TCCCCGCAATGACGCAACTACACGGTAGCGTCGCTTTTTGACGTCATACACCGTGTGGCGGGATTATTTACTTGCACATCACCCGTTCATCCATATTTTCATGTCTTCCGACTCGGTCTGCAGGAGAGAAACGTGCACACCTTCCGGTTCCGTGGCGCAAACGTCGTATTCAAGCGTGGCGACTATGCCGCGCGCTGTAGATTGTTGCTTGAGAAGGTGAACGAGCTCTTCCATGCTTTTACCCATGGTCGTGCAATCGTTGCTGTCCTCTATGTTCTTTATGCTTTCAAGGATCGCGTCAAAAAAAGTCCCGTCGTCGTTGAGGTGCGGTAGTGCAGTATCAGTGTTCACGTACCCTCGGAATACCGTGGATATGGCAAGGAAAGCGCTGGATATTACTATAGCGGAGATTATGAACCATTGGCCTTTATACCCTGCATGCTTCGCATGCATCGTATCCCATATTATAGCTTGCTCTTCGCTTCGCGCGCCGCGTCTCGTTTTATATCCTGACGACCTGCGCATGGGGAACGCCTCCTATATCCAATACTGTTTGCTTATTAACTAAACCCTCTCTTGCCATGAGGCTGACTATGCCTTTTCCCACAGCATTTATTATCGTCGCCTTTGCCACAAGAGATTTTGCTTCCAACTCGGAGCAGGCGCTGCCGGAATAAAAACTTTCTTTCACTTCCATTCTGAGCGCGCCGCCGTCCAGCGTCTTCCCTATTATATTGGCGTCGGCTATCGCCAGAAGCCTGTCGCCGCCGCTTTCGTATACGCGGTAAGAGAAACGCATGATAATACCTGCATCGGCGGAATTAAAAAGGCGGGTGGTTTACTAATCCGCACACCGAAAGCCGCCCGCCACGGGCAACTCGACGCACAGCGGTGCGTCATACATCGTGTGGCGGGTAGTTTACATCTTCCTGCTGGTCTTTCGCGCGCCGCAGGCTTCGCACTTTATCACGACTATTTTACCTTCCTCGCTCATGTTCGTGTCGGGCTTTCCGCATTCTTTACAGTAGACGTATTCTTTCGCGTATTCTTCTATTTTCTGCATGATTGCGCCGCCGGCTATCTTGCCCTGCAGCATAAGTTCGCCGCCCTGCATGCTTCCCGGAACTGCCAGTTCCTTGAACAGGAATCTGGCAACGTGCTTCGCGTCGCGGCGGAGAGACTTGGCTATGTCAGAGAAATTCCTTATCGTAGTCCGCTTTCCCGTTGCCACGTCGGCGTCCGGCAGCGAAAAACGCTCCACGTTCTCGGCCTTCGGAATCTTTTCCCGTGCCTTCTTCAGCATTTCCAAATAGTCCATGACGATTCCTGCGATGAAAGACATTAATATTTGAAAATTTTGACGCTTTTGCCATATATCCCCTTTTTGCAGTACCAAACTGACGCACTTTGCGCGTCTAACAGCTTTCAAGCCGATGCCATGTTATATGTTTAATAATTTATATCCTTCAGGATATAATGAAAGGTATTTATCACAGGCATGTATCAGTTTAATACGACGAGGAATTCTATGAAATTTCGTTATCGGTGTATATCGCCGAAGAAAATAGCCACCATGACCATAAGATTTTGATACCCGAATTTCTGGTTTATCGCTTCGGACAATTCTTCCACATCGTCTTCAATAAAGATGGGAACGCCCTTCCGCGCTAGCTGGGTTCCCATATAAATTTTCTCTATTTCCGTGTAGTCGCCGGAAATAGCCACAAGTTTTTTCTTAATATTCTTTGATACGGGAAGAGTCGGAATAATGCAAAACATCCGCCGCGTAAGTTCCCATAGCCGTTCAGGATTATGCACATCCAAAAAGGCATTGGAAAGCTGTTTCAGAAGCTTGTCATTATCCCCAATAGAATTACGGACGGACAGGCGTATCTTTTCCTGCGTGGTGCTGTCAATCTTCGGCATTTTTACAACCCGCATAACGAAAGCTGCCCGTTGCGAGCAACTTGACGCACAGCGGTGCGTTACGGGAGAGAGACAAGGAGCGGGTTAATGCGCCATTTCCCAACCAAACTATAACAAGTAAAACCGAAGACGAACCTGCTCCGCCAAAAGCCGAACTATGCGTGAGAGTCCTTTCCCTTTCATAACGCCCGCCACTTTAGTGGCGGGTGGTTTACCCTTTTATTAGACATATCATTGTATAGTAGTTACACCTTAAATAACATGCTTTCCTCGAATAGTCCGAAGATATTTATTGTTAAGATGAGTCCGGATTAGTGCCGGCGTCGTACTTTGTTGAGGCGGAAGATATAGTGCCGGTCACGCCGAGCACCTTTATTATCGAGCGGCTTTCTCCGATGATAGAGACAAGAGCCAGCGCCGCGCGCACCTGCTCAACGTGGGAACTGCGGCATCTCACGACGCCGCGCTGCGCTGACTGGTCGTACAGGTTCTCAAGCACGAGTATCTTGGCATCCGCACAGCCGGCATGGCCGAGCAGCGAGAGAAAAGAGCCCCACGCGGCAAAATTGACGTCCTTGTAGAGCACAGGGGTTTCGGATATTATATCGAAGACGATGTAACGCTTCTTGGGGCGCATGCTTGCCGGTAGAGTCTTCGGCTCATTCAATTTCCATCCCCTCCCACTTCTTCCCTGAAAGTTTTGCCCTATTCGTTTCGAGAATCTTCTGTGGGACCATGCTCACGGAATCAATGGCATCTGCCAGTTCCATGCCTGCCAGAACGCCGACCGCAGCCAGCTCGCGGCCCGCTCGCATCCCCCATTTTGTATGGGCGCCGGACGTTATCACTATAGACGTATTAAACTTGCGGCACAGGAATACGTTCCGCTTTATGCCCTCAAGGACGCGTACGCGGTTTTTCCGGTAGCTTTCCAGTATTTCCCGTAAGTTTATCTCTATGGCAACGTTGTTATCGGCAGCCGCCTTTATTGCCACGTGGTCAAGGCCGGAATCCCGCCTGCCGCGGCCGGGATGGCACAACACATCAATAAGTGAGTTTTCACATGCCGCGCGGTTGATTTCGTAGCTTCCGCCGGAAACCATGAGAATTTCGCAATTGTCGCGGTATTTGCGTGCCTCCTCTGCCAGTTCCTGAACATTCTGTGTTTCTATCATATGGCAGGAAATAATCTCAGCGTCGCCCGTTTTTTCCGTTGCGCCTGGCATGGCTATCGCCTTCAGCCCAAGGCGCGTAGCCATAGCCGCCATTTCTCCCGACGTGTTCTCGCCCGTGGTAGCAGCCGAGCGCACGTGCAGGTCGTAGTAGTCCATTGATAAATGTACGCAGGGAATGCTTAAAAACAGGGATTACCGTTGTTTTAATATCCGTTCGATGTACATTCGGTATTCTTCAAAATAACGGATTATGGGCTCTGTGACGTCGTAGGGACTTTATCATATTTGTAACATTCGGGGCTTAGCGCATAGTATCATTTCTGAAGAACTTTAATTAAACGAGAGTGGCATACACTTTCCAAAGTGTCATATAATTCTTCAAACGTACTAAATCTAATTATTTTACAACCTTCTTTTTTTATTATGCCACTTGATATCATGCCTGTAAGTTCAGGTGTCGTTTCTACATTACCCTTAAGACATAAAATAAGTTAGAATTGCAACAATCAAATGGGATGCATGAATGAATTTACTAAATGCTTCATCGATATATTTGTCTTTTGTTGAATCATATCGATGCTCCATTATGTATGCGTTCTTGAAATTTCTCTCATTTTTAAAAGATGTTACGGAACCAACTTTCGCAAAGGGGGAAAGAAACTACTGCCCGCCCCTGTGGCTTATCTGCTTTGCGACGAACTTGGAATATACTTTTCCGCGCTTGCCGCTCCTGCCTTGCGTCGTAAGCCCGCGGAATACACGCCTTCTCTGCTTTGTTATCCAGTTTCTCTCCTTGTCCTTGATTACAGCCGGATGGTCTCTGTCAACTAAGATAACTTCGTAGAACTTGTGAGTGCCGGTTTCTCCCACGTAATAAGAATTCATTACTTCCGTGTTGGGATATTTACGCACGGCGCGGCCTTCTGCTATTGCCTGAAGGCTATGCTTGGGCGTGAAGAACGTCCCGAGCTTTGACGGCTTTCTGGCCTTTCTCGGTCTCGGCCTTACCCTGCCGCCCCTGCCGATTTTCGCGCGGACGATTATGAATCCCTGCTTCGCCTTATAGCCGAGGCTTCGCGCCTTAGTGGGTCGCGAAGGGTGCTCAATGCGTTCGTAGCTTTCCTCCATGGAACGGACTATAGGCTTGTATATCAGCTTTGGCTTGTGCCAAAGTTTCTTCATATGAGCGTAAAGTCCCATTTTTATCACCATTAAATAAGAGGTAAAGGATTAAAATGAATCAGTTACAACGGCTTTGTTTAATAAATGGTTTCATACCACACCTGTTGTGTTTCAGAACGCAAACATCGCAACCCATCGTATTGCGACAGATTATTTAAACAAAGCCAGTTACAACCATAGCATGGCATCGGCTTGAAAGCTGTTAGACGCACAAAGTGCGTCAGTTTGGTACTGCAAAAAGGGGATATGGAAAAGGATTAAAAACTAACCAGTTATAGACTCACTATGCACAGCGCTGTGAAGATGTTCATGGGTCTCCTGCTTTTCGTGGCAGGCGTGGCGTGGTATGCCGGGCCCCTGCTTGGTTTCTTTGATATAGACCCGATTTTCCACATAAGGCCGACTTACGCGTTCGCCCTGTTTTTTTCGGGGCTCTTTGGGCTCGCGCTCATATTCTTCGGCCTCGTGGTCGCGTGGGTCGAGTACGAGAACCTCCGCTGGGCGAAGAGAAAGAAAGAGTGAACCATTTCCTAATTGAACAATAAATAAGTACAACAAAGACTTTCCATAGAAAGTCTTTGGGTATACGAGGAATTTTCCGAATTCCTCGTAATAAAGGCTGAAACGAACCCGCTCTGCTAAAAGCCGAGCAATGCGCGGAGAGTCCTTTCACTTTTACAACGCCCGCCACGTGCTGTATGACGCACGACGAAAAGCGAAGCTGGCATACAGCTTTGTGCGTCAAGTTGCTCGTGGCGGGTAGTTTACGCACACTTTCTTGCCGTTATCACTTTCTCCGACCGCGGCAAAGCCGTATATACGTTGAAGACAATTAATTTTCATGATAATCCGCTCGCGCGAGTCACGGCCTTTCTTCCCGTCGCTTAATATAAAAAGCGCCGTGGAGAAGATGGGCGATTCCTTCTTCGGGCCGGCGCCGTCGATTTTCGTGGGCAGAGATGGCTATCCTGACGTTTTTATCGGGCCCATGGCTTCGCTACGCTACGACGAAAAGCAGGACAATCCGTCGGAGTGGTTCGGCAAGGGATATTACGACATAATAAGCATGCGCTCAATGATGATGCGGACGAAATACAAGCATTCCGTGCACGAGCCTTCACGTTTTACGGAGCTTACGAAAGAGATAGCGATGGCTACGAAGCCGGCGGATGTGGAAATTTTGTTCAGGGGCAAGCCCGGCTTCCGTGTAGCGTTGTCATCTTATGTCCAGCCGATGGGGCCGTCTGTGACGATAGAGAAAGCGTCTCTGGTTGGCAACGTGCGCGTTTCCCAAAAGATTGAGAAAATCGTCAGTGATGAACTAAAAGCGGCCGAAGCGCTGAGCGCGCTTTACGAGTCGGGCGTGGACGTTTACAAAGGGACGACCATACTTTCCTCAGGCGCGCTGGGCATGACGAAGAAGCTCGTGCCGACTCGCTGGTCCATCACTGCGTCAGATGACACGATAGGAAAGCATCTCATTGCGAAGATAAGAGAGATGCCGATACTTGAGCAGTGCATGGTTTACGAATCAACGTACATGGACAATCATTTCGTTATCGTGCTGATGTCCGGCTCATGGGAGTTTGAGAACTTTGAAGCATGGTCGCCGGGAAGCAACTGGTCGTTCTCAGACGCCGTAGAAATAGCGCAGGAATACGAGCCTTTCTCCGGCAGGACGGCTTACGCAGAGAAAGAAGCAGGCGGCTACTACGCTTCACGTCTGGGCGTGACAGAGGGTATCGTGAAGTTAGGCAAACAGTGCAAAGCCGTCGTCTTTCGTGAAATTGGCTCAGGCTATTCCGTTCCGCTGGGCGTGTGGGTCGTGCGCGAGACTGTGCGGGACGCACTAAAGAGCGTGCCTGCGCGTTTTGAAAGCAAGGAAGAAGCGGTTAACTACGCGAAGGCGCGGCTGCGCGTTCCGTTTTTTGAATATATGAAGAGGAGTGTTATTCTCATGCAAAGGAACTTGCGGGATTATTGAAGTTCTCATGTTATTTACAACCCGCACACCGAAAGCCATCCGCTTGAGCGGGTGGATGAGGCAAGGGCGGGTTAGTATACCAGTCCCCGCTGTGCTACGGTAAACAAGTACAACAAAGACTTTCCATGGAAAGTCTTTGGGTATACGAGGAATTCGTAGAATTCCCCGTAATAAAGCCGAAACCAAGCCCCGCCAAAAACCGAACCATGCACGCGTCCTTTCCTTCCACTTTCATAACGCCCGCCACTTTAGTGGCGGGATTATTTATAGTTTGGATGCAGATAAAATTATATGTCAGGTTCTAATGTCCCTTATGTTGCGAAAGTTTCTGAAAGGTTAATGTATATGCCGGGAGGTAGGACAATCGTAAGAGCATTGGGCAAGTATGGCGGGCATGCTTCTTTGGAACAGCTTTTGCGCGGTGCAATAATTGCGCAATTTGGCATCAGTCCGGCACCTTTTGACAGTGGATATGTCTTGGGGTATTTGGAAGAGCACGGCGTGGTGCATAGGACACCGGAGGGGAATTACGAGCTTTCCGGTATCGGCAACGAAGTAGCGGATGAAGTAGGGCGCAACTTCACGTGGTCGCTTACTCCCCGCGGGAAAGAAGTAGCGGATGAATTATGGAGAATGAATTACGCCTTACGTGGCATAAATCCCGACCGCCTCTAAAGTGAATCTTAAATCGGTTGCGCGCAAATAATGGCATGGCATATAATTCTTTGTTGTTGCCGGAAAGAATGCAAAGATTTGTTTGTGGGTATCCCAATCCGTTGATGGTGCAGGTAGTCGTTATTGATGAATCTCCTGTATTCTCTGGTAGACTTCGTTGCGGCGGCTTTTATCACAGAAAATCTATAGCTTACATTGACTCTCCAACGAATGAAGACGTTTTGCGATTGGCGGGCGACGGAGAAACAGGGGTGCGCCTTCGCAGAGTCACGTGGAAGATGGACGGCGGCAGAGTGTCGCTGGGCTTTTTCATATAACTTTAAATATGCTCGTCCTCTCTAAATATTAGAAAGAAAAAAATAAACCACACGGAGGTAATACAAAATGGTGGAATTTGAAACCATAAAATCGGAAGAAATAAAATTCGGGAAGAACAAGTTCCTTGAAGTAGCAAGGAAGAAAGCGGTTTCTGAAGAGGGGGAAAATGTTTTCATCTCTCTGAGCCGCGGGTTCATAACGGAGACAGGTGACAAGAGATACAACAAGTCTTTTGCACTCCCGATAGACGACGAGGTCATAAACTTTGTCGCCGAGAATATAAAGAAGGTGTGAAATGCTTTTCGCAGAAGCCCTGAAAAAAGCCCAAGCATTTGCAGGGAAGAAATTTGAAGGTTATTTCCTGGGTTCCATGTTCGCTTCCCTTGCCAAAGAAGGCGAGGAAATAAACGAATGGACCCTTCATTATTATAATTCTGGCAATAAACGGGATATTGACGTTACCGTGTCCGAAAACGTCCGCATGGAAGAAAGTGCTTCGTCGCGCGAGATGGCCCCGCTTGACGTATCGTTGGTGAAGATAAGCGGGCATGACGCGGTAGAGGCGGCGATGGCGCAGTACGCAGGCGACGTTTCACGGATACTGCTGGTTCTCCATAATCCCGGCAGACCGGCGTGGAACGTGAACGTCATTTCTTCGTTGCTCAATGCAACGACCTTCACGGTGGACGCGGCAAGCGGCGAAATACTGGTAAGCAAAAGCACGAGCCTGTTGCAAAGATTTAACCCTTCGGACAACAAATAGAACGGTGTTCACGCCGCAGGTTTACGGTTCCTGGCAGGAGATACAGTGGGAGAAATACGAGCAAATCATGAAGACGCTCGGGCGGAACTTCTTCGCTGCGATGGTGGCGAAACGAACGTTGGACATAGGCTCGGGCTCGGGTTATTTCGAGCGGTTTCTCGTGAGCAATGAAATAGACGTGAAGAATATAGTCTCGCTGGACATACGGAAGAATTACATGAAGAGAGTAGAGAAAGAGCAGCTTGTCGTCGGGGACGGAAACGCGCTGCCTTTCAAGAACGAACGCTTTGACGTCGTTCTTTCTATTGATACCATGCACTTAGTGAAGGGCGACGACTACAAGCGTGTGCTGAAGCCCGGCGGGCTCATTTTTTTTACAGTCTTCTTCACCGAAGGCGTCTATGAGGAGCGAAAAAATCTGCTGAAGAACATGCTCACGGAAACGGACATACTCTTCGAGTTTGAGGTGCATGGACAGGAAAAAGAGTACGTTATTATCGCGAGGAAGAAGGCTTAATTCTTTTCTGGCAAACGGTAAGTATGACAGAAATCTTTCGCTATTCCATATAGAGACTATGCCATAGACGTCATTCTTTTGAGCCACGGGATGGATGCGGGTGCGCGCATGGGAATGAACAAGATGGAGCTGGTGACCTGCCGGGCATTGACGAACGAGGAGATAGGAACATTAAACGGATTCTTCATGTCAAGCGACGGGAAATATTATTCCCGCGATGCCGTCGTTCCTTACTTTCTGGTTCAGCCGCCTACATCCTCTCAATCGGTTCGATGTTCAGCAGTTTCATGCCCAAACCCAAAACGCCTTTCACCGCCGCGACCAGAGCAAGCTTTGCTTCCTCACTATCCGAGCCAATGATTTTATTCTCATGATAGTACGAATTGAACAGCGCCGCAAGTTCGGCGAGATACGTCGTGATTATGTTGGGTTTTAGTTCTTTCGCCGCCTTTGCCGCGGCTTCGGGGAATTCGGCGAGTTTTCTGATTATCGGCAATTCTTGCGCGTCAAGCGTGCCTGCTTTCGCTTTTTTCATCGCTTTCCTTAGCACGGAAGACGCGCGGGCGTGCGTGTACTGAAGGTAAGGACCGGTGTCACCCTCAAAGCTTATCGCCTTGGTAGGGTCAAAGAGAATGTCTTTCTGCGGCTCCACACGCAGCATGAAATATTTTATCGCCGCCAGCGCTATGGCGCGCGAACGGCTGTTAAGTTCTACGTCATCTATTGATTCGTCGCGCTTCTGTATCTCCTCCCCAGCGAGCTTCTTTAGTTCTCCGATTAAGTCGTCCGCGTCCACGACCGTGCCTTCCCGTGTTTTCATCCTGCCGGACGGCAGGTTCACCAATCCGTATCCCAAGTGATAGCAGTTCTTCGCCCACGCGTAACCGAGCTTCTCGAATATCTTGAACAACTGCTGAAAATGCAAGTCTTGTTCCGTAGCCACGACCCAGATGCAGTCGTCTATCTTGTAGCTTTCAAAGCGGTGCTTTGTCAGAGCTATGTCGTTCGTAATGTACACGGACGTGCCGTCGGCGCGCAGAACGACTTTGTCTGGAAGGGGGGCAAGCTTCGCCACAAGGTCGCGCTTTTCGTTAAAAACGAAAAGTTTTTTATGTACGCCCTCGTCCAGCACGGGTTTCGCCTTGTCGTAGAATTCGCTCTCCATCGGCCACAGGTCGAAGCGCGAGCCGAAGTCGCTGTAGGTCTGCTTTATTCCCGACAGCGTCCAGGCGTTCATTTTCTTCCAGAGCGCGCGGACGGTGGGGTCGCCCTTTTCCCATGCAACGAGCATTGACTGTATCTCGTCTTTCAGCGTCGGGTCTTCCTTTGACTTCTTTTCAAAAAGCACGTAAAAGTCACCGACGAAGTGGTCGGGCTTTTTGTTCTCGCTTTGCGGCGTCTTTCCTTCGCCCCATTTCTTATAGGCAATCATGGACTTGCAGATGTGCATGCCGCGGTCATTGATTATGTTGCTACGAAGAACGGCGTTGCCGGCGAATTCAAGTATTCCCGACACAGCCATGCCGATGGAATCGTTGCGAAGGTGCCCGACGTGCAGCGGCTTGTTGGTGTTCGGGCCGCTGAATTCCACCATCATTTTCCTCTTTTCCGCGCCCTTGCCGTAGCCTTTCTTCAGCGCTTCGCTTATCACGCCAATACCCAGCTTATCCCAGTCGGCGTAGAAGTTTACGTACGGGCCTTCGGCACGGATTTCTTTTATCGTATCAGTAGGTCGGAATATTGCAATAAGCTCCTGTTTGGCGTCTCCTTCGCGTTTTAAGTGGATAGCACCGTGGCGTAGCTTAGTGTCTTTATCATTATACCATTTAGCTACGAGTTCTTTGGCTATTTGCTGGGGTGCCTTCTTCATCTCCTTTGCCAGCGAAAAGCAGGGCAGAGCCAAATCCGCGTTTATCTCGCCCGGCGGCTTCTCCAGAAGAGAGGCGTGCGCGCCGGCGATTTTCTCGCATTCTGCGCGAAACGATGAAAAGGACATTATATTTCCTTGGTAAACAGCGTTAAATTTCTTTCATTTACGTCCCAATAGAAGATATGCACCATAACCCATAAATTTAAACCCCGCACAATAAATCTCCCCGCTTTAGCGGGGAGATAGGCGCTAAAGGCGGGGTTCACTTTCTCCGCCAGAATGTTTTATTTCGTAGTAAAGACAAAAAATGATAGGGAGCGAACTTGCCCTATCACAAGCAACCAATAACGGTAGTCTTCGCTTTCTTATAAAGGTTTTCTGAGGCGATTGGAAT
>DATDXW010000018.1:0-2548 GCA_035289125.1 archaeon
AAGCGCGCCTACGCACAGAAGATAAAGGAACTGCTGGACAACGGGAAGATAGAGGACTTTGATTTCATATTCGGACCGGCTTACGCCGGCATAAGCCTGGCGTGTCTGGCGTGCGAAGGGCTTTTTGAAATGGGTATCAACAAGCGCTATCTTTACGACAGGAAGGAAGCAAAAGGCTACGGGGACGTAAAGATGGACGACCTTGTCGTGGGAGCAGGGCATTTCTTTCCCGGGGCGCGCATCCTCATCGTGGACGACGTGATAACAACGGGAGCAACGAAAGAAGACGCTCTAAAGAAGTTAGCGTCACTGGGTGAGCAGAAGATAGTCGGGCTTGTGCTCGCCGTGGACAGGCAGGAGAAGCTGGGTGATGCAACGAACGTGGAAGAGAAAAGCGCAACGGAAAAGCTGGAAGAATCAGGGATAAAAGTTTTCCCCATCCTTACGATGCAGGAGATTTATGCGATGGTAAAAGAGTATATGCCCGACATGGATAATATGCACTGGATAGAGTATTATGAAAAATACGGGGCGGTGAAACTTGACTGACGTTTCGGCGAGAATAAACGGCTTATCGTTAAAGACGTGCGTCTTCAACGCCGCCGGTCCCAAGGACGTGACGCTGGACGAGCTGGAAACCATAGGGAAGTCCCGCGCTTCTGCGATTGTGATGAAATCGTGCACCAAAGAGCCGCGCCGGGGCAATGAAGAGCCGCGATATTGTGACATGGAGAAAGGCTCCATAAACTCCATGGGACTGCCCAACCTCGGGTATAGGGAGTATGTCGGGTTCGCGGGGGCGCTGAAGAAATATGGCAAGCCCGTGATAGCGAGCGTTTCCGGGCTGTGCATAGCGGATAACGTTGAAATACTGAAAGCGTTTAATGATTCGCACGCCGACGCGATAGAACTCAACCTTTCCTGCCCGAACATAAAGGGGAAGCCGCAAATAGGCTACGATTTTGCGCAGATGGATGAGGTTTTGCGGGAAACGACGAAAGTGTGCAAAAAGCCTATGGGTGTGAAGCTCCCCCCTTACTTTGACTTCGTTCACTTTGAGGAAGCGGCACGGATATTGCGGGAGCACAATCCCGCTTTCATTACATGCATAAACTCAATCGGCAATGCGCTCGTGATAGACGTTGACAAGGAGAGCACGGTGATAAGGCCGAAAGTGGGCTTCGGCGGGCTGGGCGGGGCGTGCATAAAGCCGACTGCTCTCGCAAATGTGCGCAAGTTTTACGAATTGACGGAAGGTAAAATTCCTATTATCGGCGTGGGCGGCATTTTCACGGGTCGCGATGCATTTGAATTTATTCTCGCCGGCGCTACGGCAGTGCAGATAGGGACGGCTTTTATACAAGAAGGTGCAGGCGTTTTCGGGCGCGTCGCGGACGAGTTGGCGGTCCTTATGGAGAAGAAAGGCTACGAGTCTTTGGACGATTTTCGCGGGAAGCTGAAGACTTGTTAGTAAGAAACGAGAGATTGTATTATAACCTGCGTGTCTGAAACCATCGAAGTCGCTGGGTTGCCCCTTTAATAACGCTCGTCACTTTAGCGGCGGGTAGTTTACAGCACCGAGACTCGAATTCTCCCTCACGAGCTTATATCTATTGCGTTTTCCAGAGACTTCAGATGCGTATCTCCTGTGAGCAGGCGAGCTTCGGCAATGAGAGAATGCGTAAGTATTATAGCGTCTATAATCCCAACGTCTTTGTATTTTTTGCGCAGCCAATGCTTGATTTTCCCTGCTTTGTCGGCCGTAGTTTCATCAAGCGGGAGAATGCCGCTCTTCAACGATATGAACCTTCGTTTGATATCCCAGTCCGACATTTCCCCTCTTGTGGATTTGTCGGATAGTTCCGCTATCACTATGGAAGGAGTCAATAGCTGAAAATCACCGTCAATAAACTTCTTTGCCCTTTCGCCTTCAATAGTCCCTCTAAAATACTCTATCCACGCATACGTATCCACCACTATTTTATTGCCTATCCTTGCCACGGTCTTCTCCCTCGTTCCACTTTCGCATACTCTTGTCTGCCCCGAACATGCTCAACTTTCTTTTCGTTATCAGGCGCTTTATCACTTCATTGTAGGAGCGGAGGCGTTCCTTTCGTTTTATATCATCCAAGGTCTTTACCACATCTTCTTCTACACGTATGGTCGTTTGCATATAATCACCGTATACATTATGAGTATACATATTTATAAAGCTTATCATTCAATTATCATTATGGAATACGAGCGCGTACTGCATGGGCGATTCGCCGACACCGAGGGTGTTTACGAGGCTTACGTCGGGGTGAGTAAAGGCAAAATCGCGAAGATTTCCGACAACGAATTAAAGGGGCGGGATTTTATCTCCATACTGCAGCCGCATTATATTTTTCCTGCGTTCATAGATACGCACGTCCATCTCCGCGAGCCCGGCTGGGAGCAGAAGGAAGACTTCGCAACGGGCAGCGCGGCGGCGCTCAACGGCGGCGTGAAAACCGTTTTGGATATGCCGAACCTTCCGGAACCGATAGACACGCTGGAGCGGCTGGAG
>DATDXW010000019.1:0-9782 GCA_035289125.1 archaeon
CCGGTACATTCACATAGAACGGTGTGGCGCCCTCTGTTTCTTCCGGTACAGGCAAATGCTCTCCACGAGAATGCATATAACGGAATAAGCCGTCAAACACCTTCGGCAGTCTTTCCATGATTTCTTCAGGAGTAGCGCCGCGCGTCAGATAAATCACATTGTTGCCGGAACGGACTCTCCCCTCGAATGTCCTGCCTTTTCTCGTTATACGCCCATAATAAGTGACTTGCATATTTACCCTTCCCGCGTAACTATTTATTGATTTAACATGAGTTTTCCGTCGTCACGGCAACGCTTAAAAGCCTTGCTGTCATACTAATTTCAGTAATATTTGAACAAGGCAGGTCAGGCATATGAAAGTCAATGATTTTTGCTTAATGGTAAAGAGAAAGACTTACTTACAGGATGCTTGATTCTGCCTCTGTAAAAAGAGGTGATTAGATGGCTAAACTTGCCCAGAATTTCGCAAAATACCTTATTCATGCAAAGATGTATGCCAGTGGAATAGTGGAGAAGCCGGACGTCATAGGTGCCGTGTTCGGGCAGACCGAAGGACTGCTCGGCTCGGACTTGGACTTACGCGAACTGCAAAGGACAGGCAGGATAGGGCGCATAGAAGTTGACGTGAAGGCGAACAACGGCAAGGCTGTTGCCACCATCCTCATACCATCCAGTCTTGACGCTTCAGAAACGAGCTTGATAGCGGCTGCGCTGGAAACGATAGAAAAGGTCGGCCCGTGCGACGCCGAGATACAAGTAGATAAGGTGGAGGACGTCAGGACGCAGAAGAGAAAGTACGTCGTGGACAGGGCGAAGGCGATACTTGCCTCGCTAATGGAAGGTGGCGTGCCCGACTCACAGACGCTCTCTGAAAGCATAAAGGAAGCCGTGCGGGCAGCGGAGATAACTGTGTACAAGGGGTTGAGCTGCGGCCCCGACATTCTGATATCCGACGAAATAGTCGTTGTTGAAGGAAGGGCTGACGTTCTTAACCTCCTGAAGCACGGCATACGGAATGTCGTTGCCAGCGAGGGCTCCAAGATGCCGCAGGCGCTGCTTGATTTAACAAAGGAAAAGATAACCACGGCTTTCGTGGACGGCGACCGCGGGGGAGAGCTGGACCTGAAGAAGCTGCTCTCCGTTGCTGACGTCGAATACATAGCGCACGCCGATGAGGGCAAGGAAGTCGAGGAGCTAACGAAGAAGCAGATATACAAAGCTCTGCGCGAGCGCGTGCCCGTCAACCAATCCAAGATAGACGCAAAGCGCGCGACTTTCGAGGAACACAATGACGCCCACGAGGAGGCGCAAGCGGCACATGGGGAGAAGCGCGAGGAGGCGCGCGGTTCCTTCAGTGACTTCAAGCCGCTGCTTGAAGATCTCACGGGCACAAGGGCGGCTTATCTGCTTGACAAGGAGATGAACGTGCTGACCAAAGTTCCGATAAGCGAATTGGGCAACGTGCTCGATGATTACAGGAACGTATACGCTCTTGTATTTGACGGCAAAGTCAATCAGTCTATAGTTGACCTGGCGATACAGCGCAAGATATCCGTGCTGGTCGGCACGGGATACAGGGAGCGTGTCACGAAAGGCAACGTCACGGTAATGACAGAAGAGGACTTCTGATGGAAGCGGAGAGGCGTCTGAGAAAAGCGGAAACGCTGTCGGAAAAGGTAGATGCGGTTTTGCTTTTCAGCGGCGAGTATAACCCGAACTATTTTTATTTTACTAATTCCACCGTCTCTTCCAGTTTCTTCCTTTACGACTTCTCTTCCGCGTCCGTGATAACGAACGCGATGGAGTTTGGGCGCGCGAAAAAAGGCTGGGTAACGCCTTCCGTGAGTAACTTTAGTGACATAAAAGCGCTTCTGGAAGGAAAGAAAGTCGGCATAGATTTCAAGCACTCCGGTACAATATTATCGCATTTTCCCGGCGCCATCGACGTCTCCGGCGACATGGAAAGAATACGCGCCGTCAAGACAGATTATGAGATAGCGCAGATAACGAAAGCATGCGGGTTTTCGAAGAAAGTCTGGAAATATGCGGAGCGCGAATTTTCGCACTCGCTGAAAGAGACGGAGATGAAGGCACTGATGGAATCGAAGATGCTGGCGCTCGGGGTCGAGCGTTCCTTCCGTACTATCGTGGCATCCGGTAAGAATTCACGCTTTCCGCATCACGTCGCCCTGCCCGTGAAAATGAAGCCGCCCGTCGTGATAGATTTTGGCATAATTTTCAACGGCTACTGCTCAGACATCACGCGCACCATAGGCGGCGACACGAAGCGGCTCAGTCGCATCCTCAGCGAGCTTTATGCTTTCATGGAGGAGGGCATGGTCGCGCGGAGAGCCGAAGAATTCGTGCGAGCGAAGATGGGAAAGGAAGCGAAGTATTTCATCCATTCCCTCGGCCACGGCATAGGGCTCGAAGTTCACGAGTCGCCTTCTATTTCTATGAAAAGCGAGAACGTGCTAGAGCGTAACACGGTTTTCACCATAGAACCAGGTCTTTATAGCAGAACGGGCATGCGCATAGAGAACGACTTTGTGTTCCGCGGGAAGCTGAAAAACCTCACGCAGTTCTAGTCGTCTATAAGCGTCGGCTTCTGCATATCTGTCGTCTTCTTTATGTAAACTGTATCGTCACATTTGTCGCAGCGGACTTCCAGGAATCTGCCGAGCTCCAAGCTCATCTTCATCCTTTTACCGCAGCATATCGGCGTATCGTTCATTTCTTTCACCTCTTTTTGTTATGTTAATCATTATCGGTTAAATTTTGCATAATTGACCCATGGCGGTCATCTGAACTCAGAATCATCCCGCTTCCTACTTCAGGAATACGGAAAACTCGATATAAGCAAAGTTAAGCATAACGCATGCCGTAGACTTTGCTTTATTCATATCATAATAACGTATCGGCATATATTTAAATCATCTCTGGGCGTATTTTCCCACAGATTCGCATGGCTTCACGCAGCATTTTCCGCAGTTACGACATACGGGGCATATTCAACAAAGATTTTGTGGCAGAAGACGCGGAAAAAATAGGCTATGTCATGGCAGGGCGCGTGCAGCGTAACGTAGTCGTAGGAATGGACATGCGAACCTCCAGCGTTTCCATGAAAAAAAAGCTGGTATCGGGAATAAATCGCGCAGGCTTCGCCGCGTTCGACGTGGGGCTCGTCCCGATGGGAGTCGCGATGTTTTACGCATGGAAGCGCAATATGCCGCTCGTGTACGTAACAGCTTCTCATCTTCCGCGTGAATGGGCAGGAATGAAATTTTTCCACGCGGACGGCCGCGGCTTTGGGGAGAAGGAGAATAACGAAATACGAGACGGGTTTTTCGCGCTCGGGTCGATGAGCATTAATAAAAATAGCGTGCATGTTGTGGACAGTGACGTGGCCATCCGCGAATATATATCATATCTCACTTCGCGGCTAAAGGCTAAAAAGAAAATGCGCGTCGCGCTTGACTGCGGGAACGGCATGGCTTCCGTCGTGGCGAAACGTTTGTTCACCGAAGCAGGCTTCGAGGTGCAGGGAATTTACGACGCACTGTCAGAAACGCCGTCGCGTAACTCCGAGCCCAACATAGACCCGCTCACCGAGCTGAGAAAATCAAAGAAAGGCATGGGCATAGCATACGACGGCGATGCGGACAGGATGATAATTGTCGACGAATCCGGCGGCATACTTGGCGCCGAGCAGTCGTCGTACCTCATACTTTCAAAGCTGGCGCAGGTTGAGAAAGGAGACATCATCGCGAACGTGGAATGTTCCATGGGTATTGAAGACATCGCCCGGTCTTTCTCCCGTTCCGTCCACCGCCAGCCCGTCGGGCACACCTTTCTTGTGGACGCGGCGCACAAATTAAAAGCGTGCTTCGGCGCGGAAAGCGCCGGTCATTACATCATCCCGTCGCTGTTGCCTTTTGACGATGCGATGGCTGTGAGCTTATACGCCGCCGTGGCGCTGTCCGAGCGGGATGAGAATCTTTCCGATATCGCGAAGCACGCGAAGACTTATCCGTTCGGCCGTTTAGGCATTGACTGCAGCGACGACAGGAAGTTCGCGGTGATAGAAAAATTGAAAAAAATGTTTCCCGATGCCGAAATGATGGATGGCGTTCTCGTTCGCGAAGCCGGAGGCTGGGCGCTCATCCGCGCTTCCAATACGTCGCCGATGATTCGCCTCACCGTAGAAGCGAAGGATGAGAAAACTTTCGTTGCGCTGAAAGAAAAGTTCTCAGCAGCGCTGAAGAAGGTTATGAAGGATTCAGATGCCGGTCAAGTCCAGCTCGTCTAGATAAGTGGCAAATGGATTTTGCGGAGTGGGAGAATTCGGCAACTGCACGCCCGCTTCCTGCGCTAACTTGCTTGCAACAGAGATGTCCTGGTCTTCTATGTCAGGGAAGACCCCGATGATATATTTTCCATCCATCGTGCCCATGGCAAGAACGGGAGTTCTGCCATCGCCGCGTTCCTGGCCTAGCATCAGATATATTCCGTCAGGTGCTCTGCCGTAACGGATATGGCGTATATCGTAACCTTCCTCCACGCGACGACGGAATATATCATGTAGTCCCTCATGTGCCTCCCCATCGGGGTGGCACGACAGGAATCCCATATAATAATATGCACCGTCGTAACTCGTCATCTCCGCAGTGCCTATAGGGGCATAGCCGTGCCGCCTGCAGATATCTAAAAAAATTTCATTGGTAAGCAAACCGCCAGGGCACGCATGCTTAAGCTCTCTGAGAAAATCTTCCATATTAAATATGTGCCGTCAGATATTAAAAACCGCGGTGCAATATAAAATCATGCCCAGCCGCATAGTGGTGATGAATTCGCTCCGCTCGAAGTTCTTCGCGTTTTTCAATACGCCTGTGCTCCTTCTGGTGTTTTATATTGTCTACTTTCAGCTGCCCGGATACGTTCCTGCGGCGCTCATAATAATCGGCATCTGGGCGTCAATAATGCTCGTCGTCAACAAGGTCGAGATATACTCCGACTCAGTCGTCATCGAACCATGGCTCAGCGCGCTGCTTCATCTGGGCATCAAGCAACGGATAGAAAAAGCCAGAATAAAAGATATAGGCTATGCGCCCGGGGCAAAATACACTGGCGAGATGACGATAAAATACGGTGACGCAGAAGCGTACGTGGGAATAACGGAAAACGGTGCGGCAGACCTTGGCGTTCTCAAAGGCAAAGCAAAGAAGTGAAACGTGCTTTTAATAATGCACGGCCAGCCCTTCCAAGAGGCGCTGTGGAAGGAGTAGGAAAACTTCCTGCGCATGGTTTTGGCTCGTCTTCGGCTTTATTACGAGGAATTCGGAGAATTTCTCGTATACCCAAAGACTTTCCATGGAAAGTCTTTGTTGTACTTATTTGTCGTAATCCTCGCACTGGTGTCGCATCAGCAGTAAAATTAGTCTGCGTTCACTATGCGGCTTGGATTCATTATTCATGAATATTCGATATTAAATAAATACATTCACAGTTCATTCCATGAACGATATTCTTAGGAAGCATTTTGGCTTTTCTTCGCTGTATCCTGAGCAGAGCGCGGTGATAAGCGACGTGCTTGCCGGCAGGGACGTCTTTGTGCTGATGCCTACTGGCAGCGGAAAATCCCTGTGCTATCAGTTGCCCGCCCTGCTCAGAGAAGGGATAACCGTCGTCGTTTCCCCGCTCATCGCGCTGATGAAGGACCAAGTTGACTCTTTGCGGATGAACGGAATAAGCGCGGCATTCATAAACTCTTCACTTTCTGAAAGAGAGATAGAGGAAGAGAAGCTGGAAATATTGCGCGGCAAAAAGAAGCTTCTTTACGTTGCCCCGGAGCGCCTCTCTTCGTCTGATTTCATCCCGTTTCTGAAAATGGTGAAGATAGGGCTTTTTGCCGTTGACGAGGCCCATTGCATTTCCGAGTGGGGGCACGAGTTCAGGCCGGATTACCGCAACCTCCGCGTGTTGCGCGATACCTTCCCCGAAGTGCCTATCATAGCTTTGACAGCCACTGCCGTTTCCCGGGTGCAGGATGACATAGTGAGCACGCTCAGGTTGCGGGAGCCGGCCGTGCATAAGACGAGTTTCAATCGCGACAATCTTACGTATTACATACGCCCGAAGGAAAACGCATTCGAGCAGCTCGTTGAATACATGAAGGCCCATCGCGACGAGTCTGGAATAATATATTGTCTCGGGAAGAAAGAAACGGAAAGCATAGCGTCAAAGCTCGGGAAAGAAGGGTTCAAGGCGCTTCCTTATCACGCCGGACTTTCCGACTTTGAGCGGGAGAATAATCAAGATTTGTTCAAGCGCGACGACGTGCAGACAATCGTCGCCACCATAGCATTCGGGATGGGCATAGACAAGCCGAACGTACGTTACGTTATCCACTATGACGTTCCGAAGAGCATTGAGGGATATTATCAGGAAACCGGGCGCGCCGGGCGCGACCGTCTGCCAAGCGACTGCATACTTTTCTTCAGTCGCGGGGATGCATGGAAGTTGAAGAGCATGATGGACAAGAGCATACATAATCCGAAGAAGCGGAAGCTGGCTTATGCGAAGCTTGACACGATGCTGGAGTATTGCGAGAGCCACGAATGCCGCCGCAAGCTCGTGCTCGGCTATTTCGGCGAGTCTTTCGGCGGCGGCTGCGGCAAGTGCGATAATTGCCTGACCCCGAAAGAATCCATGGATGCTACCGTCGTAGCAAAGAAAATATTTCAGTGCATTTACGAGACAGGGCAGAGCTTTGGCGCTGGTTACATAGCGTCCGTTCTCACGGCCGGCAAGGGCGTTCGCCCTCATCACGCGATGAAGAAATCTTTCGGCTCAGGCACGGGATACACACAAAAGCAGTGGATATCTTTCATACGCGAACTGGCGGCCAGTGGCTTTGTCACCACAACAGGTGGCGAATATCCGGTGCTGAAGCTGAATGAAAAAAGCACGGACGTGCTGTACGGCAAAGAGCGCGTGCTTCTGATGAAACCCGTTGAATCGCGGATAGCAGTGCACGAAGTCATAGAGCCCGGGCTTTTCGGGATACTGCGCGCGTTGCGCAAGGCGATGGCAGACGCGGAAGGCGTGCCGCCATATATGATATTTCCCGACCGCTCCCTGAAAGAGATGTCTTCTTATTATCCGCAAAGCCTGTCGTCGCTGAAAAATGTGCACGGCGTGGGCGAAGCCAAGCTGAAGCGCTACGGTCCGGCGTTCCTGAAAAAAATACGCGAGTATTGCACGGAACGTGGTATTGCCGAGCGCCCGTCACGGAGCAGTGTGCCCACGCTTGCCGCAAACTACCTGGAAACGCTGGAGCTTGTCAACAGCGGGCTAAGCCTGAGCGAGATAGCCGCAAAGCGTTTGCTTTCGGAAAAAGAAGTGCTCTTCCACATAGAGTCGCTCCTTGTGTTGGGCAGGGACGTGAATATAGACAACATAGTGACGAAAGAGCGGCAAAGCGCGATAAGAGACGCGTTGCGCAGTGGCGCAAAGCCCGTTGCTTCTCCAGAAGAGATACGCATCGTGAAGATGAAGAAGTGACACTTTCGCGCGTTCTCCGAGCGCGGCAAGAGTATCGTATGGCGAACGGTGAATTTTAAATAGATATATCCAAATCTTTATTATGACAGGCGAGGAATACTTCACGAGATTAAGCCAGGCAAGTAAAATTCCAATTCAAGATTCTGTTGAGAGGCTTGAAATTCTACGTAGTCTTACCGAATACGTTGATGGTGTATTTTACGGTGAGATGGTTAAACATGGTCTAACAGGCATACATCCTTCAGTACTTTATTTAAGATATTACGACCCGAATAGCTATGGTGTATTGGTAGAGCGAATTGATGCATTCGCAGGACAAAATTCGCGATATCCAGATGTAGTCGGATTAACTCGGCAAGGTTTGGAGATTGCCCAAAGTATAGTTGGAAGGGTTAGGGAATTATCAGATGGAGAACCTGAACAATTCTATCGTGATAGTTATGCTTTAGTTAAAGATTTTGTTGTTGGTATGCAACGAGCTTTTACGGAAATACGTTCAAGGTATATATCATGAAACACATCGAATTCCCGAGAATTTGATGTTTAAAGATTTTTCATGAACGCCCGCGCTTCTTTGAGCGACGCGAAAGTTCCTATATCAAACCAATAATCATCAAAAATGTACGCATATACGTCCGTTCTTTTAGAAAGCCACGCGATGAAATTGCCCGGGGAATCCCGCGCGTTGTCCTGGCGTAAGTATTCGTTCATTGCGCTCAGCGCTTCCTGTGGAAAGATGTAGCACGCCGTCGCCGCCAGCGTGCTTTTCGGCTCACGGGGCTTTTCTTCAAAGCCCGTTATCTTCCCATTCACTTCCGTGATTACGCCGAACTGGCTGGCGCGTTCCCTGCTTTTCACGTCATACGCCGCCACGACGGGTTTCTTCTTGTCGTAGTAGAAGGCAATGAAATTTTTTAGGTCGAACCCGAACAAGTTATCCCCCGCTATAACAATACAATCGCCGGTTATGTTTTCTTTTCCCACCACGTAGGCAAGCCCTGCTATGGCGCCCAGTTTCTTGCCGCCCGGCATTTTCTCCACCACGAGTTTCACGTTCCTGTTTTTTGACCACGCCCTGAACGGCTCTTTGAATTTTTCATTCGTGGAAACATATATTTCGCGTATACCCGCAGCCTCAAGCTTGTCAATTATGTAATCTATCATGTGCCTGTCGTTCACGGCTATGAGGGGCTTAGGCACGTTTTCGGTGAGCGGTTTCAGCCTTTCCGCCGTCCCTCCTGCAAGGACAACAGCTTTAATCTTCAACACCTCTTATGCTCTCCGCCACTATCTCCACGTCCCCGCGGTAAAGGGAAACGCGGCCCGTGACTTCCACCACGTCGCCGTCCTTCACCGGCGTTGCTGCAAAACGGACGATTTTCACGCCGTTTATTTCAATAAACGTGACACTTGGCGCATGGCTGACTTTTGACGCCTCGCCCGTCATTCTGACTATTTTCCCGATGTCCTCTTCATTGACGCCGCTAACGGCAACAGGCTCTGCCAGCAGCCCGGCAACTGCGAGCCCGCCTATGCCCGCAACTGCGAGCAGCAAGCATATTTTTCTCAGCGCATCGTCGTCCATGCCGTATTTTGATATGTTATCCTTAAAAATCCACTTTAAAACGAAGCGCATTGAATTCCAGAGAATCCGATGTCATCAGAAATTTCATGCTAAATATTAAACTGGAGATCGCTGAAAGTATAAATCTAGACCTGTAATGCTTTTAACTCGCCTTGTGTAAATTTAGTTCTCATGTTCGATTTGGCTTTCCCTATTTCTGCAAAAGTAGTTCTAGCTTCGTATTGAGGTTCTTCTATAGATGCGATATATAATACTTCCAGACAACCGCTACTTATAGGTCCTATAGAACCTTGTTTTCTGAGATCTTCTGCAAGTTCTAATAAAAAACCACGAGCACCTTCTTTACCCCGGTACAGAGACGGCTTCCCATGAAATACGCGCTCGTATTCAGTTACATAGTGTTCAATAAATTTAGAAACTGGAACATATTCAGAACCCAGCTCATTACCAACTGGACCAGTTTCCTTGCCATGCAATAAATGTCCTATTCCACGAATACCCCGCATACATATTATTTATTTACTTAAGTTCTTAAATCTATCTTATGATAATAATAACTAGAATCGGCGGCACTTCTTTGAATCGCATACGTTATAAAAACTTTCGCGCCAAAACCGGATAAGGTGATTTGATG
>DATDXW010000020.1:0-5107 GCA_035289125.1 archaeon
GACGCTGTTTTCTCACTCCTTGGACAGGTGCCCCGACAGAGCCGTATCTTGTCATGTTGCCATATCCTGACCATGAACTTCTTTCTCCCGGCATCAAGCAATATTTGCAGCAATATTTTTAAGCTCTTTCGTTTATATACCGCCCCGCCCAAAATATGACAATGCCCCTGAAAAAGGAGCTTTCCCTGCTCACGGCCACGCTTTACGGCGTCGGCATAATTCTCGGCGCGGGAATATACGTCCTTATCGGGCAGGGCGCCGCCATAGCCGGCGACGCGCTGTGGATGTCTTTCGTCGTCGCAGCGCTCATTGCGTTTTTCACGGGCATGAGCTACGCGGAGCTTGCGGGAATGTTTCCCAAGACCGCGGCAGAATACGTTTATACCAACCGCGCTTTCAGGAAGAACTGGCTTTCGTTCCTGGTGCAGTGGGTGATGATGTTCTCGCTGATAATAAGCGCCACGGTCGTGGCGTTGGGTTTCGGCAATTACTTTTCGGCGATGTTCAGCGGTAGTGCAGTGTTAACGGCCGCCCTTCTTATAGCAGGGCTTTCCGCAATAAGCTATATCGGCATAAAGGAATCCGTCCGTATTAGTGCAATTTCCGCGCTGATAGAAATGGGCGGGCTTCTGTTAGTTATAGCCGTAAGCGCGCCGTACATAGGCAACCCTGCCGTGAATTACTTCGAGGTGCCCAGCGTTCTGTCTATCTTTTCGGCTACGGCGTTGATATTCTTCGCTTACATAGGCTTTGAAGGGTTGGCGAACATGACAGAAGACACAAGGAACGCCTCCAAGGTCATGCCGAAAGCGCTTCTGCTGTCCATACTAATAACCACTATTCTTTACGTGCTCGTTTCAATAGCTGCCGTTTCCATTGCCGGTTCGGGCGTTCTTGCGTCTTCCAGCGCGCCTCTCGCAGACGTTACAGAGTTAGCGTTGCCCGGCAGCTCATGGCTGCTTTCAGTGATAGCCCTCATAGCTACGGGCAGCACAGTTCTGGCTTTGCTGATAATAGGCTCGCGCATGTTCTATGGCATGGCGCGCAACCACTCCATGCCTGCTGTTCTCGGCAAAACAGGAAAGAGGAAGACGCCGTACGTCGCGATAGCTGCGGTGATGGTGCTCTCTATAATACCGCTGCTTCTCGGCGGTCTGGGCACTTTAGCGCTGCTGACGGACATGGGAATATTCATTGTGTATTTCTTCGTCAACGCGTCCGTGATAGCGTTGCGCTATAAAATGCCCCGCGCAAAACGCAGCTTCCGTTCCCCTATAAACATAGGCAAGTTCCCTGTCCTTGCGTTACTCGGAATAACCACGTCACTGCTCATGCTGCTGCATTTTGACGCCGCGATCGTGTACTACCAGCTTGCCGCCATTTTGGCGGGTTTTGCCGTTTATATTATATTCAGAAAAGCAAGGAATATGCACAAGGAGCGCTACGCACGATTCTTTAGGAAGCCTGTAATATTGATGAGAAGCATCGTGAAGAACGGGACGCGATATATGCGTGATGCGCCCGTTTAGAAAGGGCAAACAGAAGGATATGCTTATTCATGCGGAATAAGCATATTTTTACCGAGCCCGCCCGTTTGCTATCAATTTTCTAAATCGGAGATTTAGACTAGTGATTTCGCGTAATCGGTTTCAATATTCAGTCCGTGACTTTATACATAAAGCCATTTACCGTGATTGTGTGGTGATTGGCTGGTTGGGCGAAGGCTTTGGAGTCGGCGTGGGCGTGCCTATTTTTTCGTCGGACTTTATTGCTCTAACAGCAATCCAGCCGTAACCCTGCATCCATATCATTCCGTATTCTTTGTCAAGGGTTGCGCTGAAAGCGACGGGAAAATAAACGGAGATTTTCCACGTAGAGCCGGATATCTTGCCCGAAACTTCAGTAGAGGATGTTCCTGCGCACCAACTGGCCGCGCCATCCGACTTGCATATGCCATAGTTGTAATCAAAAACCGCACCCGAAGTTTTCGCATTCGCGCCGTTTACTTTGAGAAGATTGGCAGTAAACGTGAAGATGCTGCCATCTTTCAGAGTCGCAGAATAATGCCGCGAATCAAGTATCTGCTTTGGTGGAAGGGGCGTAGGAGAAGGCGTAGGGGTCCCGCCAGGACCGCCGGGAACAGCAGGAGTGCTTCCACCGCCGCCTTCGCCAGGAATACCAGGCGCGCCACCATCCGCCATGGAAACGAACGGAATCGCGGACAGCGCGACAAATAACGATAAAAGTGTGGCGAGAATCCTTCCGTGTATCATATATTACGTGTCCGCGTAAAGTATTAAAACACCGTTGGTTGCGGCAAAATAACACGAAAGCCCCGGGCGAGAATTGAACTCGCGACCTTTACCTTACCAAGGTAACGCTCTACCGGCTGAGCTACCGAGGCGTGAAGTAGACTTGGAACCGAATGCTTTAATCCGTTCGTGAAGGACATAATTGATATGATAAAATATTTTCCCTCTCTCGCCATCAAGAGCCGCATTGACGAGATGGCTGCAAAACTTGGGATAAAGCATGATTTATCACGGGTCGCGTGCGTTGAGAGCAAAGGCTCTTCCAGCAAAAGAACGCTCGCGCGGTGCCATGCGCTCCCGCGGATTATGCAAGCTGCTTTAGGCGTCAAAGCCCACTATGTCATAGAAGTCGTAAGCGAGCAGTTCTTCTCCCTGAGCATGGAGGAGCAGGACAAGACGCTCATCCATGAATTAATGCACATACCCAAAGCCTTCGGCGGCGGCTTCCGCCATCATGACTACGTCTGCCGCCGCAACGTGGACCGGCTTTACAAGGATTACGCGAGCGCGAAGCGGGGCGATTGACATGGACATATTGAATCTTTTTTTCAGTCTGGACGAGTATCTCCTCTCCGCCGCCGGTAGTTCGTGGATATACGCCATCCTGTTTGCGATAATATTCCTTGAGACGGGCGTCGTGGTCGCGCCCTTCCTGCCGGGCGACAGCCTGATATTTCTCGCAGGCGCGCTGGCAGGCGCGGGAGCTTTGAATCCCGTTTTCTTGTTCGCAGTGATGAGCGTTGCCGCCATAGCCGGTGATTCCGTGAATTATTACATCGGGCGGCACGCTGCGGGAAAAATGCCTCACGTGAAGAAAGAGCACATTGACGCCACGCGCGCCTTTTACGAAAAGCACGGCGGAAAGACCATCGTGCTGGCGCGCTTCCTTCCCGTGATACGCACGTTCGCCCCGTTCGTTGCCGGCATGGCAGGGATGAGATACCGCGACTTCGCCTTTTACAACATCGCAGGAGCGCTGCTCTGGGTTTCGTCGTTACTTGCGCTCGGCTACTTCTTTGGAAACATGCCAATCGTGAAAGAAAATATAGAGACTGTGATAGTCGCGATAATCGGGCTGTCGCTCCTTCCGGCGGCCGCGGGATTTCTGAGAAGCGCACTAAAATGAAGATTTGCAAATAATCCCGCTCTTCAAGATAGATAACGGATTTATCCATGATTAAACTGTTCAAGTGACTCTCGTACCTAATTGGCTCTTGTTGAAGCAGTTGAACCACAATAGCCTTTAAGAAAATCTAGTATTGCCGATGGCGAAACAGCCTTGTCCTCATACGCCCCTCCGGAAACATACATTACTTTTGCAATGGCGTCTAATTTACCATGAAGTATAGCTCTTTTATTTAAAATACTGTCAAATTTTTCTATTACAAGCGGTGGTGCATTATTAGGAATATAATATCCTCCTCCAATTGCAACTCCTTCACCATGATATCCATTAACTACACCTACTAGTTCGCCTCTTGCGTTGAATACACCAGAACCACTCATGCCAGGTTGCCAGACAGGACCAAGGGAACCATCCGGGCGCCCGTAATAATAATACATACTTTCATTGCGTCCAGAACCTGTTTCAGGGACTCCAGATTCTGTTAACATAGCCCTTTCTTTTTCGGAATAATAAGGCCTAAATAAATCATCTTCTTCTCTCCTTAATTCTTCTAGTTCAGCTTCCACTTTCTTTTTAGCTTCTTCGGCCGCTTTTATTTCTTTCGTCTTAGTAATATGCCTTTTCTGTTCTACGTCAATCCAACTTCCAGAACCACCATCATAGTAGAAGTCTTTAGGATTAAGAGTTTTAATATGTGTGTCTCCGCCTTCTTTCACATCCCCAATTTTTATGTCATTGAATTGCCCTCTTATCGTGGACAATTCAAGCAATCCAATATCTACTTCGTGGCCTTTATCTAAAACCCTAGCCTGATATCTAGACCCATTGCCTAATCTTGCGGTTAGCTGTTCACCTTCTATGACGTGTCCTGCAGTTAATACTAAATTACCACCAAGCAAATAGCCTGTTCCAGCATAATAATATCCACCCCTATTATCATAACCGTTAATCCTCACAACCCTATCACCAGTATCGCTTCCACCACTATTTACAAGCATCTGATATACTGATTTTTATATGGTTCAACTTCACATTTAGAACCATTCTGAGCAGTAAATGTATACGTATTTGTTGGTATCACAGGTGTGAACAAAGATAATGCCAATAATCCTAGACCTGCCACACTACTACCGATTAAAGCTTTAACCCCCATATTTATTCACTACTTATAAGTAGCAATGTTATATATAAAGATTTCGGTTGTAAAGTATATAATTCTCTTACTATCATAGAAGAAGAATAGCACGCTAACCCGCAAGCCCCGTTTTCAGCGCGCGCCTTGTAAAGTAGAGTCACGGCACCTTTTTTATATCGCGTTTGAATTGCTGCTTGAGCTTGGGGACGGCTATCTTGTAAGAGCATTTGGCGCACTTCACAGAGAATGGGCGCTTCCACGTCTCCTCCGTATAATCAGTATGCACGCATTTAGGGCAGGTGTATTCAACGCGCGCGACGTTGTCTTTCGTCACCAGCACGCGTATCTTTCCCGTTCCTTCTACTGTTCGGTTAGTGTGATAAAGCAGGTCCGCCGGTTTGAGTGAACGCGCCGCGATATATTCGTCTATTTTGACCATAATAATGCCCTTCGCTCATTCCATTCGCAAGTCGTATCCCAATACCCCGCATTCTGCGAATGCGTCGTATCCCATATTATCCACTACGCCCGCAT
>DATDXW010000021.1:0-2207 GCA_035289125.1 archaeon
GGATACGACTTGCGAACGAAGTGAGCGAGGGAAGGCAAGTATAATATGGGATACGACTTGCGAACGAAGTGAGCGAGGGGTATTATGATAATAGCAGTAATGCCCGCCTACAACGAAGAAAAAACCATCGCTCGCGCAGTGACGGAAACCAAGCAGTACGTAGACAAGGTCATAGTCGTGAACGACGCCTCCTCGGACGCGACAGCCACGCTTGCCCGCAAAGCCGGCGCCGTCGTAGTCAACCACCAAAAAAACAGCGGCCTCGGCTCCTCGTTGAGAACGGGCTTTTCCAAGGCATTGTCCATGAAAGCCGATATAATAGTCACGATAGACGCCGACGGCCAGCATGAGCCACGGGAAGTCCCATTACTGCTTGCGAAGCTACGGGAAGGCTACGGCTTCGTTCTGGGTAACCGCGACCTTTCCAGGTATCCTTTCATCAAGAAACTCGGCAATTTCTTCCTCAACAACGCCACCAACTTTATTTCCGGCACGTCCCTGCGCGACACGGAATCCGGCTTCCGCGCCTTTACCGCAGACGCGCTGAAAAAGCTTCATCTTATCGCCGAACGGTATGAAATCGCCGTGGAAATCGTTTTCGAGGTCGGTCGCAACCGTATAAAAGCCGCAAACGTGCCCGTTTCCTCTCGTGTGTACGTAAAGGGCGTCGGCGTACTGGACGGTGTGAAGAACTTTTTGTTCCTCATGAGAAGGCGCGAACGAACGCTGAAAGATTACTGGGCGGACTTCACGTATGTGATGAAGAACACGCTCAGAAAGCGATGACGATTTTATCGCCCGAAAAGACGCCGACGACTCCATTCAATCCTGTGCAACGAGAGTTTACTCTCCACGACGGCGGAGATGACGCTTGAAAAGACGCCGAACAACTCCCTTTAATCCTCTGCGACGCTGCGGGACTTCTGGGCTATCCGGCGCGCCAGCTATTTCTGTCATTTCTGTATATACTTGATTCAGATAAGAATCATTTTCAAGTATCGCTCTATAAGCATCGTTGTCTTCGGGCCCGATATAAAGGCAGAACATATCTGCTTTAAACCGTGTATTATCATATTTGCCGTGGTTTCCTATGGTGTGTAACGTTGCTATATCCTCCCTATCGGCTTCGTACACACATACGCTGTAATGCCCCTCCGACTCAATAACACGAACATGCCCCAGTCCATGCGAACCGACCATCAAATGCGTAAGCGGTGTAATAAAATCTCTTCTTAAATCCTCTATTGTCTGCCCGGGTTTCAGGTAATAGCCGAATACTCGCCCCCATAATTCATATTAAATGCGAAGTTATTTAAAACCATACTATTTAATAGTAGTAACATTTATCAAATTTCTTATCCCGTCTTCCAAAGAAATCTTCGGCGCCCATCCAAGTGACCGTATCTTCGTTATGTCGGCCTTGCTTCTTTTTATTTCCTCTTCTTTCGGAAGCTCTGACTTTATCGCCGCTTTGCTATCGCACGCCTCCTCTATCTCGCTCACCACGTTAAGCAACGATGTTTCTATCCCCGTGCCAACGTTATACGTGCCTTCCTGCGTCAGTCCGAGCATCAGCGCGCTCACCACATCGTCCACATAAATATAGTCGCGCGTCTGCAACCCAGTGCCGTATATTCGTATTTCCTCGCCTTGCTTTATGTTCATTGCAAACTTGTTTATCACGCCCTTTCCGCCAGAACCGTAGACGTTGAAAAGCCTTGCAATGAATCCGCTCTTCACAAGCTTCTCGGCTTTTGCCTTGCTCTTGCCATAGTCGGAAATCGGCTTTACTTCGCCACTCTCAATAGGCTTGCCATCGCCGTAAACCGCGGCGGAAGACGCAAAAATGACGCGCGCATTGTTCAGCGCCGCCGCGGCAAAGACGTTCCGCGAGCCGAGAAAGTTCACTTCAAAGATTTTGTCTCCGGTCTCCCGTGCGTCCGTTAACGCTGCTAAGTGAAAAACGGCTTCGCATCCGCGCGCAGCCCGTGAAACGTCCGCACCATCGCGCACGTCGCCTTTTATAAATTCAACGTCTGCCGGAACGTTCTCCTTCTTTCCCGTCGAAAGGTCATCCAGCACGCGCACGCTATGGTTCCGGAGCAGCGCTTTAACGAGGTGCGAGCCGATGAATCCCGCCCCGCCCGTGACAAGTATTTTCATGTAGTAATTATGCAAGAATGATTTTATTAAGCCCGTTTAGCACC
>DATDXW010000022.1:0-3917 GCA_035289125.1 archaeon
TTCCAGCACTTCCCGCGCATAACCTGGGAATTGCGCAAAATAAGGGGGGAGTTGCAGTAATCCGTGCCGCGATTCTCACTTAAATAGTTTATTGCAGTGCCATAAATATGGAAGGCGTGCAATATTTCTGGCGGGTGACCCGGCTGTCCGGCGAAGGGCGAGAAGGCGTTTTTGACGTGGAAGAGTATGTATGCGGCCTTGACAGGCAACCGATACGCCCCATTCCTTACAAACCGGACGCGATAAATGTTGATTTTGCGGACATGCTATATGCGATTCACCACGACAGAAACGGCTTGGGAGAAACGGTATTGGAGCATTGCAGGCGACCCAACGAAAGCGTGGAGCTTTATTACGATTGGACTAGCATCCCGTAGATACTTTTATCCGATTTTTGGTGAGCGCGGATTAAAAATCCTGCTTAAAGAGGCTTTGCGCAAAAGTCGTCCCTAACTGAACTGTAAATTCCAAATCGGTTCTGGCGATTGATTTTGGCGAAAACGCCAAAACAAGTACAACAAAGACTTTCTATGGAAAGTCTTTAGGTATACGAGGAATCTTTGAATTCCTCGTAATAAAGCCGAAAACGAACCCGCACACTAAAAATTAAATCGCGCGCGAAAAGTTCTTTCCTTTTCACAACGTTTCTTGAAAAGGCGCGTAGCCGTGTGTCCCGCGCAAGCGGGTAGTTTGCAGAACTCACTTCACAAGCAGCTTCGCGTCCTCTATGGAGTATTTCCAGTCCTTGGGCAGCTTGCCGGAACGTGCATAGTATTTTCCGAGCCTCCTTATCTTGCTTTCCAGAAGCTCCAGTCCGTGCTTGCCATTTGTGTCCTTTTTGTTCGTGCCCATGTGCTTGTGCACGTTGACCGACTTCTCTAAAAGATTATAAATGTCCTCAGGCACACCCTTCGTTTTCGCGCCCATTATCTTGCCGACTCTCAGCGAAAAGTAGCGCACATCCGGTATGCCGTACTGGTCGCGCAATATGAAGCCTATTTGGCTGGATGTTTTGCCTTCCTTGGCAAGCTTCGTTACGAGCTTTTCAGTTTCTTCCTTGTCGTAAGCAATCCATTCGGGATTGAGCTTCTTTTCAGGCTTCTTTGAGCCGTGACGACCGTGTTTTCTTGAATGCATTCGTGCCATAATAATACCCCTCGCTTCGCGAGTGCGTATCCCATATTATTCTTTCCCTCGCTCACTTCGTTCGTGAGTCGTATCCCAATACCCTGCACTTCGTGCATCGTATCCCATATTATCGATTCTTCCTTCGCTTCGCGAGTGCGTATCCCATATTATTCTTTCTCTCGCTCACTTCGTCCGCAAGTCGATGCTATAATACCCCGCATTCTCCGAATGCGTCGTATCCCATATTATTTATTGTTACTATTATTGCTACTTTCTGTTATCCTTTGTATCTGCCTCTCTTTTCTATCATCCGCAGTATTTTAATAGCTTCTTTGGCGCCGCTGTAACGGGCATTGTAGCCGTTTTCGAACGATGCCCACAGACTTTCAGCACGTGCGGGAAAGGATGCTTTTAAGTTTTCCTTAAAAAGGTGCAGGTCGGCTGCCTTGTCTTCGGTGCGCTGCGAGAAAAAGGCAAGTCCGAAATCAATGACATACAGCTTTTTGCCCGAAACGATAAGATTATTGGGCGTGAAATCGCCGTGCATGATGTTTGCGGAGTGCAGCTTTCCTAGCGTTTCTCCGGCAGCGGCCGTCACTTTCCCGTTCATGGCATCCTTGGCGCGCTTCCCGGGCAGTTTTTCAAGTCGTAGAGAGAACTGCTCTTCGTCAAGCATTAGGGGCACGTCTATGCCGTTCCTGCGCGCTTCGCGCAGGATGCGCGCTTCGGCACGGGTGCGTTTTTTTCGCAGCAACTCGTCCAGTGCCTGAGTCCTATATCCCTTCTTCAGGCGTTCTTTTATTATTGCGTCGCCGTCTTCGTACACAACAGCTTCTGCGCCGCGGAAAAGCTCTTTCATGAATATGATTGGGCAGAGATAGATTTAATTGTTTGGGCGGCAATGTTGTGCATGGGAAAGAGGGTGCGGGAAATATTCTCAATTCTGCGGAAAACACGCCCTGCCGCGAAAATAGCGTTGCGTTGCACGAATATCGTCCAGTTGCTGGTTGCCGTGATGCTCTCCGCTCAGTGCACGGACACGCGGGTGAACATTGTCACGAAGGGGCTGTTTTTGAAGTATCGCACTGCGCGCGATTTTGCCGATGCGAGAACGTTGGAGCGAGAGATAAGGAGTACGGGCTTCTTTCGCGTGAAAGCACGGAACATAAGGGAAGCCTGCCGCATAATAGGCGAAAAATATTCCGGGAAAGTCCCGAAGAGTATGGACGCGCTCATAGAATTGCCGGGCGTTGGCAGGAAGACAGCTAATATAGTTTTAAGCAACGCATACGGGATAAACGAGGGGGTAGCCGTGGACACCCACGTTCGCCGCCTGGCATTCCGCATGGGGATGACGAAAAACACGGAACCGGATAAAATTGAGAAAGATTTGATGAAAATGCTCCCGCGTGGCGAGTGGAACAAAATCACTTACCTACTCATAGAGCACGGGCGGGCGGTATGCAAAGCGCCTACGCCTTCATGTTCACTATGTCCCGTGGCTTTGCTGTGTCCGAAGAACGGCGTCGCTACAAGTAAGTAACCGAAAAAGTATATTTTTATAGATGATATCCTTCTATACGTATGACCACGAGATTGCCGGGATGTTGCTGGAAGATTACCGTCGCCTTGGCTACGAAGTCGTTCTCATCCCACGCATGCCGTTAGAACAAAGACTGGACTTATTGCTCTCGCACTTGTAGCCTAGGCGATTTCTTTAATTACTTCAATGTCCATTCTTATGGAAGCAAAGGAATGAGTTATATATAGTGATGAACAATAATTAAATGTAACATATCATAACGTGATATCATGGCAGTTGTGCGCGTAGACGACAGGCTTCTGAAAGAGCTGAAAAAGCTGGTGGAGGGGGACAAGAGTTACGAGTACCCTTCCATTGCGGCGTTCGTCAATCGCGCCATCCATGAAAAAATGAAGAGGCTGAACGATGGTAAGGCTTGAGCGCATAACGATGGCGGGGTTCAAGAGCTTCGCGGGCAAAGTTACAATCCCGTTTCCCGACGGGTTCAACTGTGTGGCGGGGCCCAACGGCAGCGGAAAATCGAATATCATTGACGCGCTCGTGTTCATACTCGGCACGACGTCGGCGAGAAGCATACGCGCGCAGAAGCTTGAGAACCTGTTGTTTAATGGTGCCAAGAACAAGAAGCCTGCCGAATACTGCGAAGTTTCATTGTATCTGGACAACTCGGACGGCGCGATAGCGGGCGAGGACAAGGAGGTCAAGATAACAAGGCGCATAACAAGAAGCGGCATAAGCGTTTACAGGCTCAATGGCAAGACATACACAAGGGGGAAGGTCATGGAACTTCTTGCGGGGGCAAGACTTTCGTCGGACGGCTTCAACATAATACTGCAAGGCGATGTCACGAAAATAATAGAAATGTCGCCCAAGGAGAGAAAGGGGATAATAGACGAGATTTCCGGCATAGCGGAGTTCGACGAGAAGAAAGAGAAAGCCGCGAAAGAGCTGGAGCGCGTGGACGAGAGAATACGCGAAAACCTGATAGTCATATCACAGCGCCAGCAGCTCGTTTCGCGCCTGAAGGCGGAGAAGGAAAACGCCGAGAAGTACCGGGCATACTCAGAGGAGCTTCTCAAATCAAAGGCGTCTTACGCAAAGAAGAGGGTAGAGAACGCTCAAACCAAGATAACTGCGCTGGACAAGGAAATATCAGGCGGCACGGCGAGTTTTAATGACGCTGATGCGCACTTCGCGCGCGCGGAGAGGGAGCAGGACGACGCGGAAGCGGCGATACGCGCGCTGA
>DATDXW010000023.1:0-19230 GCA_035289125.1 archaeon
CGCAGGTCGGCGGGAAATACTTTTCGGTAATTTGCCCATAAAAAGCGCTGGTCCATGAAGACACAGACCCCGCGGTCGTTCTCCGTTCTTATACAGCGCCCAGCCGCCTGTATGCTGCGTATCATCGCAGGATAGGCGTAGCCGAAGTCCCAGCCGCGCCCGAAGCGCGCGTCGTAGTAATCTATCAGCGCTTTCGTTTCAAGGTCAGGATGCTCCAGCGGGATGCCGACGACGATGACGCCGTTGAGGAAGTCCCCTGCCAGGTCTATGCCTTCACTAAAAGAACCGGCCTGGACGGCGAGCAGCGCGGCGCCGGTGCGATGCATGGCGACGAAACGGTTGTACAACTGCTGCCTCTGCTCTTTGTTCGCGTTTTTTTCCTCAAGCAGAACAGGCTTCTGCACTTTTATCAGCGGATGCACGGCATCGCGGAACGCATAGGACGGAAAGAAGACCGCGCAGTTGCCCTTGATTGCGTTGACGCACGACGAAACGTATGATGCGATTTTTCTGTAGCTCTCTTCGTTTCGCGTTGAATATTTCGTCGTGACGGAAGGCAGTATTATATTCAGGCGGTTTTCTTTCCGGAACGGTGAATCGTAGCTTTTCATCGCCACGTTCCGGGGAAAACCCAGTATTTCACGGTACATATCCTGCGGGTAAAGCGTGCCGGACATGAGCACGGTTGAGTGCGAGCCTTCGATGACTTCTTTGGTAAACAGTGACGGGTCAAGGCAGGAGAGCGACAAAGATACGTAAGTGCCGCCAGTGCGCGCCGGTGCTTTCCGTATCGTGCGCACGTAGCCTTCGCCCGCTGCTTCCCACGATATTATGAATTTGAGCAGTGACGCAAGATAAGATTTGCGCGAATTTTTCCGTACGAATGAAGAGGCTTCCTCCAGAGTTTCTATCATCGTATTCATGCTCCCTGTGCGCCTTTCCAGTTCGCCGAGGAACGCTTCTTTCGTCACATAGCTTTCCTCACTCTTCGCCAGCGCGTTCAGCGCGTTGTAAGCCTGCGACGCGATGTTTTTTGCCTCTTCCAGCTTGTGCTTCTCCGCTTCCTCCTCGGCGCGCAAAAGCGAGAAAGTCGTAAGCTTCTCGGACATGAGGTCGCGGACGCGCGCCGGCAGGTTGTGCCCCTCGTCCACGATGAATATTATGTCTTTCATTTCTTTTTTCAGCCGCAATAATGTCGCAGTGCGTGCGGGCGAAAAGATGTGATAATAATCGGCAATTACTACAGAACTGGTGCGCGCCGTTTCCATTAAGAGTTCGTATGCGCAGAAATTCTTGGAGACACGCTGCTTGAACTCTTCCGCGTGGAGGAAGCCGTCCATGCCCGCAAGAGTCGCGTTTGCTTGCCCGGTCATGACTTTTTCATTCGTCCGGGATGCCTTGTAGAAAGGGCATCGTTCGTCTTTCACGAGCGCGCGGCAGAAATCCATGAATTCGGACGAAGAAAAATCATCCATGTCGTAGGAGCAGAGCCACTTCTTGCCGATTATGTCCGCGACGCGGAACGACGCCTTTTCGCGCAATTTCTTTAAGGTCTCCAGCGCAATCACGTGCTGGCTGTGGCGTGGCGTGAGGAAGAACACGGTCTTGCCGTTCTCCAGCGCGTACTCAAGCGCCGGCGACAGCGCAGCGGCCGTCTTGCCGATGCCCGTGGGTGCGTTGGCAATGAGGTGGCTTCCGCTGCTCACGGCGTTACGCACGTCGTCCATAAATTCTTTTTGATGAGGACGCACGGAAGCAAAGGGGAAAAGCATTATGTGATTTCGCCACTGCGTTTAAATAACGGAGCAGAGGTCGGGGAAAGTGACTTCAGAAAGAAACTTCACGGTTCGCGCCGTCCAATAGAAACGTTGAAACGCTGCCGCCGCAATATTTTTCCACAAGAGCCTTTAGCTCTTCCGCTGCCTTGGCAACGTCTGCCTTCGTCGCGGGCGGCAGACCTTCAATCACAAGAAGCGCGTTTTTCGTTTCCTTTTCGAGCTTCGCCCTGTCGGCTTCGTGCCAGTTGAAGCGTCGGCATATAGCCGAAACATTGTCTTTGTATATGACTTCCCCGGCGTGAGGCGGGCGGGCTTCCTTGTCGCCTAACAGCGTCACGGGCGCTTCGTTTGCCTCGGCGAGGCAAAGCGTGACGTTGCCTGACACTTTGTCAAGGTCTTCACCGCCTAACGGCAGCATGTGGCGAAGCGAAATAATGTTGTAGATGTCAACAAGCGCGTTTATGCTCCTAAGCTCTTCGCCTTTCAGCACGCGCATGTGAAGATTTTCCACGGAGCTTAAGTTATCCGACGGCTTTGCGCCGAAGGAAGCGTAAGCTTCCCGCCAGCATCGTATCATCGGCTCCTGCGAGAGCACGCGCTCACCGAGTGCATTTCTTACTTTTCCCTCCTCGTTTCTAAGCATGTTCACTATCTCTGCGCTCTTGCCTGTATTGTTAATATTTCTTGCAAGGACTATGCCTATGTAGAGTCCGGGGAATTTTCGGAAAATCGCGTCATCCACTGAAAATTTCATTTTGTTTCCTTCCTTATCCATTCAAGATATTTCTTGTTTCCCGTCACTATGGGGAAAGCCGCGATGCACGGCACGGCGTCGGGGTGGATGTGTTTTACGGTTTTTCCGAGCAATGGGAAGAGGCTCTTTTTCGTTTTCGCTATTATTGCGTACTCTTTCGCTTTCCGAATCTTTCCATCCCACAGGAAGACCGAGCGAATAGGAAACACATTAGCGCACGCCGCGAACCTTTCTTTTACGAGCAGCATGGCAATTTTATCCGCGGCTTCACGGGAAGGCGTGGTTATGTAGACGGATAACTCCATATATGTGTTGTAGTGGGCATCGCTTAAATCCGTTACCTGCTCGCGCGAAGCGCGTTGATTATCACGGCGATGTCTATCACTTCCTGCAGTGCCGCGCCGATGATGGGCGAGATGAAGCCAAGCGAAGCGGCGAACATCGCGATGAGGCTCATGCCGATGCCGGCAAGGATGCTTTGCTTCGCTATTGCGACGGTCTTTTTTGACACTTCCCAGATTTCCAGAACCATGGAAAAATCGCCGCCAAGAAAGACTATATCGGCCGCTTCGCTTGAGGCGGTCTGTTCTTCGTTGCTGAAAGCCATCCCGACGTCCGCCAGCGCGAGCGCAGGCGCGTCGTTTATTCCGTCGCCCACCATGGCGGTTATTTTTCCTTCGCGGCGCAGCGCACTGATGCCATCCTGCTTGTCCTGCGGGGTGCATTCGGCGCGGACGGAAACGCGCGTTCCCAGCTGGGCGGCAATTTTTTTCGCCGCGGCTTTCTTGTCTCCGGTGAATATATTGAGCGAGATGCCGGACTCTTCCAGGTGCTTCATCGTTTCTGCTGACTGCTGCTTTATCTCGTCTTCAAAGCCGAACACAGCCTGCGTCACGGTGCCGGAAGAAAGTGCTATTGACATTCCTTCACCTTCCGTTTTCGCGAGCATGTATTCCTGTCCGTTCACGATGCCGGATATTCCTTTACCTAACATCTCGCGCACATCCGTGGCGTGCATTATACCAACATCTCGCCGCCTCGCTTCGCTCACTATTGCCTTTGCCAGCGGATGAAGAGAGTTGCGCTCTATAGCTTCTGCAACAGAGAGGGCATCGTTTATGCTCTGTGAGCATTGCAGCGTTATGCCCGAGACTCGTGGCGTTCCCAACGTTATCGTGCCGGTCTTGTCAAAGACTATGGCCTGCACGCGCGAAAGCGTTTCCAGTGCAGCAAGTTTCTTCACAATTATCTTTTTCTTTGCCGCCGCATTCACGCCGCCGAGAAGCGCTATAGGCGTTGCTATGATGAGAGGGCATGGCGTCGCCACTGCAAGCACGGCAAGCACGCGCGTTAAGTCATAGTCAGAGTGAACGTAGGCAAAGGCGGATATGGCGAAAGCCGCGATAGTGAAGCCCACGCTGTATTTTTCCGCCATCCTCACCATCGGCGATTTTTCGTTCTCCGCCTCCTTCACCATGTCCACTATCTTCCGGTATGTAGAATCTGCTTCCGTTTTCGTGACGCGCACAACGATGGGTTGGCCGACGTTGACCGTGCCGCTGCGTATGACGTCCTCCTTTATCTTTGATATAAAATACGGCTCGCCTGTCAGCGAGGATTCGTCCGTTTCACCGCTCTCACTCAAAAGCGTGCCGTCCAGAGCCACCACTTCGCCCTTGCGTATCAAAATTTCTTCGCCCACTTTCACTTCACTTAGCTTTCTCCTCCGGCCGGGCGCGCCTTCCCACAGGATGACGTCCGTCGGTATGCGGTCCACCAGCGCGGTCAGCGATTTTTTCGCTTGCTTGGCGGCATAATCGTCGAGCGCGCCTCCGCTTGACACCATCAGCGCAAGGATGGCGGCGACCAGATATTCGCCCATAACAAGGGCAACGGCTATTGCCACTATCGCGATGTAATCCAGCGCGAACTGTTTTTTGAGAAGCGCCGCAAGAGTTTCTCTCATCATTTTGAAGATGCCCAGTGCTACGGTTGCCAGCACGACAGGCACTGCCAGAGGATGGGAACCTAGCAGAAGGTAAATAACAGTACCCGATAGCACGAGCGCAGGAACTATGAACGACGCAAGATGCTGATGGAAATGCGCCATATGCGTGTATTGCCAGTGCTGTTTTAATTGGCAACGGCGGAAAGTCATCCTTTTTAAGCGTTCTGCCCATAAATCTTAGTGATTCTATGGTGCGGAAGTCCTACGGAAAAATGAGGGGAACGCGCTTCAAGCTGCAGGGCAAGGCGCCGAAGAACATGCGCCTTTATCTCAGTCAGTTTGAGCCCGGGCAGAAAGTGAACGTGCAGTTCACGGGGCACAAGGGGATACCGAACCCGAAGTTCCAGGGCAAGACAGGAACGGTGCTGGAGAAGCGCGGCGATGGATACGAAATACAGCTTACTGACGGAAATGCGACGAAAAAAATATACGTGAAGCCGCAGCATTTGAGGGGAGCATGATGGAAATAATCGCAGAAGAGGAAGCAGACAGGTTCGAGGTGCGGAAGATACTGGAAGACGCCTCGACGAAGAAAGAACTGGTTTACGAGCAGAAGATATGCCTTGAATATCTCCAGAAGTTGCCGCAGCTAAGCGAAGCGAAGCTTACGCAGATGAAGGAAGAACTTTCCAAGATAGCCATACTCAAGCAGAGATACATAACGCTCATAGTCAACCTGCTCCCCGCGACAGCGGAAGAGGTAAGCGCACTCTTTGACAAGGAACGCACGAACTTAAAGAAGGAAGAGATAGTGCAAATCGCCGCCATCGTGAAGAAATACGCGGGCTGACTACGTATTCTTTTTCAGTTTTTCGTTTCCTCCCGTGAAATCTCGGTTTGATTGAGAATCTCTGACAGAATGCCTATCCCCTCGCTCCATTGCGAACCGACGCACAGCTGTGCGTCAGTCTGCACTGAGTCGATGCCATATTATTATACGTCCGGATGGATGTATCTAATGTGCTTCCCAAAATCACGATTGCCATCGGTTAATTTAAATAGATATAAAAGGCAGAATATATTGAGATAGTAATGGCTGGGGACTTGGATGACAAAAGAGGAAAATTGCATAGTGTTAGATTTTCTGCCTCAGGGCTATGCCGACCGAAGGCAAGCGGATCCAATAGCCCAGGCCGTCGGCACCGGGTTTTTTACACTGCTGGAAATAATACCCCGTGAAGATACGGATTTCGCGCAACGGGAGCTTGTCTATATAGGCGAAGGCAAGCGGGACAAGGCGAAGTTCATACGCGGACAGATAGAGTATAACGACCTTACGAACCTGGCGCAGACGTACCTTGAGGAGACGGTGGACAAAATCGTTTCCGATAATGAGGCGCGGTTCGTGGACTTCTTCAACAAGGCAGGCATCGTGACGCCGAGAATGCACAAGCTACAGCTTCTGCCGGGCGTCGGGACGAAGCACATGCAAGCTATGCTCGCTGAACGGACGAAAAAACCGTTCGCGAGCTTCAATGACATAGCAGAGCGGGTGAAGCTTTTCCCAGATCCGAAGAAGGCGATAGTGAAGCGCGTCATGGAAGAGCTGAAGAACGAGGAGAAGTACTATCTCTTCGTTTCCAAGGCGCTGAAGAAGGAGCGGTACTGACGTATAAATACAGACGCGTGTAATAAATTTTAGTGGTACTCATGGCAGATGCATTCCGACAGGAAGTTCCCAAGGAGTTGCGACTAGTGAGAGTAGAGATAGGCTCTATGAGGCATTATCTGGAAGATACTCGTTTCACCGCGAAGGAAAAAGCGTTGGTTGACTCGCGAATACAAAAGATAAAATCCGGCGACACGTCAGACTTCATTTCTTGGAAGGACGCGAAGAAGAAACTGAGTTAATCTTATGTTCTCTTCCAGTATAGAGAAACAAGCAATGAAATTCTTAGAAAAATTAAAAGACGAGAGTCTTCGCAAAAGGCTTATGCGAAAAATAGACGAACTTGAATACAATCCTTTTCCCAGAGACTGTAAAACTGTAGAAGGGTACGCGCCCGCATAGTCTATGTTTTCATAACTGACACGCCCGGCGTCGTTTATGAACGATGTATGCCCGTAGAGAAATCAAATCTCCCCGACTTTGCCTGAAAGTATATCTTTTGTCCCGCGCGCTAATCCTGAAGCAGTTCCTTATCTACCTTCTCGGCTCTTTTGAGCTTCTCATACCCTTCTTTTGCGATAGTAACAGTCTCCATTGGAAAAATATGCTCAGGCAGCTTAAATATTGCGATGGTATGCAGGGAACGTCTTGGTTATCCGATAACGGCGGGGTACTGCGCTTGGTATTGCGTTTTTGAAACGTTTAAACAACGCCTGCCGCATATCGTAATCGGTGGAGTGGCAGGCATTGTTTCTCTCGCCGTAAAATTATATATACCGCCTCTTGGCATGATAATATTATGGGTCGTCGGGTGAACTGGGGCGGCGTGTTCTTCAAGAAATCGCCTGAACATCATAAAATGCTTGCCGTGGCGTTCTTTCTCGCCGCGCTTGCCGCGCTGGGCGCTTTCACTGCGCCGTCTCCGCCTGACCCCCTTTGCGCTTCTTACGTGGGCGTGTCGGGCATCAGTTGCCGCGACGCGATAGCTGCGGCAGTGGCGAAGTATCCGGGAACACCTCTGAGTATCTCACCGTGGGACGCCTTTTCCGTACCCAAGATGGGCACGATGGATATTTGGGACATCAGCATATCTCTGAATCAACCACCAGCCAAACCTAAACTCAAGGACTACAAAAATGCCCGCATAATCATGAGCAGAAAAGATGGGCAAATCGTCGGTATAGGCGAGGTTGCGGTATGAATGTCAAAATCGTGATTCTGTTGGTATTCATGGCGATAATATTACAGCCCGGCCGCAACACGATTTCGTTTGCAGACTGTATGGAGGAAACGGACTGCAGTACGGAGGAAGGATGGATAACATGCGAGATTGGATACCAATGCACCTTTTTTCCTCCTTTAATTGATAACGCATGTGCACCACAGGATTGCGCCCCACCGACAACCACAACCACAACAACCAGCACGACAACGACTTCCTCCACAACCACAACAACCACGACAACCGTTCCTCCGACCACAACAACCACGACCGGTGGCGGAGGCGGGGATACCACGCCGCCTACCGGTACAGTAAGCATAACTGGCCAGTTAGTAGACGGCACGAATTCTCCGGACTATGCGTCATCAACAGCGGTCACGCTTGCGCTCACGTGCACCGTTACAGGCGATTGCGTGCAGATGAAAATCGTGAACGACGACTTTAACGACCTTACAGGCGCTTCGGTGTATACATTCGCTGCATCAAAATTATGGACTCTTTCGGAAGACGATGCTCTGAAGACGGTTTACGTCATATTCAAAGATGCAGCAGGCAACTGGCAGGCCAATAACGCCGCAACGGCGGGCGTGATAACGCTTGACACCACTGCGCCCGGCACGACGATAACCTCTCCTTTGATCGGCACGACAACAAGTACGAGTGCATCCATCGCCTTCAGCGGCACCGACGCAAACTTGCCGCTGACGTTTGAGTGCGAGAGGGACGGCGGCGGTTTCGTAGCCTGCTCCTCGCCTCACGCGTACACCGTTGCCGTAGGCACGCACACATTCAAGGTTCGGGCGATAGATCCGGCAGGGAACGTCGATGCGTCGCCGGCGAGCGAGACGTGGACGGTTTCTGCGCCGGCTGGTGGCGGGAGCGAGGTGAAGCTGTACGACAACGCCGATTACACGGGGACGATGTGCGAATATATAGCGGATGCGACGACACTAGGAACGTGCAATAACATAGCGTCTTCTCTCAAACTCATGGATGGTCACGGAATCACGCTATATGAAAATCCAAATCTCAAGAACGGCTGCCGTACGTTCTTCCAGCCTACTGTGAATAATCTCAATAATTATGCGTTCAACGACAATGCTGAGTCGTTCAAATTATGGAAAAGCGGGATGAACGGCGCGATATTATATGACGATGCTCTTCTGAGCAAGAGCGGAAACAACGAGTATTATCCTGCGGACCAGCAAAAATATTACTTGAAGGACACGGACTGCGTGTACAACAAGGCAGGTTCAATAGAGGTCAGCAGCGGCAACATAGCGATTCTTTATTCCGCACTATCCGACGAAACTCCGTCAATGGGCCCCACGAGCTTCTATCCGCAATCCGCTGACTACGTAAAACCCTTAGATGTAGACTGGGCAGACTATATACGCGTCTGCCCCAAGACGTCTACCAACTGCCTTCCCGCATCAGAGGATGGGGTCGCGCCCGACATGGGCTCCGCCATAAAAGAGCCGACAGGCTTCTCGGGCGTGACAGAGTCCGTGTCAAGGAGTCTCGCGGCTAATGGCATCATCTTATTTGAACTGGCTAACATGAAAGACAGCTGGATTTCAAAATGCGACATCACCGTAAAGAACGTTATGACAGGGACACAAACGCCCTACACTATGGACGTTAGCAACCCTGTGGGACTCTTCGATGCCACGAGGACGCACGTGTTCGCGGCGGCAGGCACGTATGAGGTCAGGTTCCAGTGCAAGGACCTTGCCGGAAACGCGGGTAAGCCGACAATAGGATTAGACAACAAGGAGCAGTTCGTGAAACTAAGCGTCTGCGGCACGTCAGCGAGCCCGAAGGCGCTTGGCTCGCTTTCGCTGGGCGGCACGAAGACGGGCGCGACGTGCCAGATGAACGACGGCATGAGGGAAGACTGGTTCTCCGTGACCACAACGGCGAGCGGTAGGATTGCGGTGAGCGTGGACGGACCCGGTTCGTGCGACTGGGACTTCCAGCTCAAGGACGCGGCTGATGCCATAAAATTATCGGATGGCACGATTGGGGTATGCGACGACACGAAGCAGAGCGACACACTGCCTGCAGGGGCGTACAAGGTGAGAATCTACCGATTTTCCGGGGACGGGACCGGGACGGTGACGGTGGGACTGGCTGACGAGAAGAAGGAGTGCGAGACGACATGGACGAAGCAGCAGATAGTTGATGCGTATAAGGCGAAGACCGGACTGGATTCGTGTCCTGGGGGCATTGTGCCGAAGTGTGAAAGTAATAAGTTGCAGTGTGCGCTATTTTGTGCGCAAGATTCCGAATGCGCGCCGTTGGACAACAGAAACACATGCTGCACTGCCGACTCTTCTCTCGGAGTAGATAAGTTACCGTCAGGGCAATGTGTAGGTAAGAATAGTAAAATAGTATCGGACAAATGGATATGTGACCCAGGCACGTGGATGGGATGTTCTACGAACAACGTGGGGCAGATAATCAATAGTGCTGGAGAGAATTTCGTATGCTCTTATGAAAACAGTAATTACGGATGGGCGGAGTACATAGAACCTAATAACATTGTAAATCGTGTAGTTTCTGGTTTCGCAAAGGCTTTAGAAATCTTATTGAATGGCATAGCGTTGCGGATTTGATGAGGTAATTATTATTGATTATTGACTTTGTCGGGAGGCCAATACGCTACGCCATCAACACGCATTTCTGGCACTCCGGCAGCGATAGCGTCGTCTTCTCTCAAGCCTGTTTCAAGCGAGCCTATTGGTAAAAGCTTTTTGGGCGAGGATGCCTCTAATATGACAGCGTCATTGGGGTAGTCATTCTTTAAATTAACTCCCAGACTCGCGTGTTGCACGCCCAAATATGGTTTAGGATAATCCCATGCAACGGCTCGCACAGGTATGCCTAATGCTTTGCTCCATATTTCTGATAGAAACGTCGCAAAATCGTCATGATCATGATTTTCTGCATACGCTTTCGCATATATCTTCATTGCATCTATAAGAATCGTGCTACCAAACGTATATATTGTATCTATATCTGCCCGTAATTGCCCGGAAGATTGAGCGAATAGTGCGTCGTATGCATCATTACGTGCTTTGCTCATTTCCTGCGGTGTCCATCTACCTTCAATAAGAGCATTCGGGTCATTCAAATATGCTTCGTTTTCTTTTGTCACCGCCGGCAATGTAGAGATGTTTTTTTTCGCTATTTCCCAAGGCGACACCATATCGGGGCCGGAGTTATAGCTCTTCGTCGTAATATCGTATATGGTCATAGACCTGGGAAACACGTCGTCCGGCATGTCCCTGCCGCGCTGACTGAAACCAGTGGCGACAAGTTTTATGTAGTCTGTAAGCTCTTGTTCCGTGAGATTATCAAGGGGATTGCGGGATATGCTCGTGTCGTTAGAATTCGGATATACACTAATAGGCATAGGCGTGGCAAGGTCTTTCATCGTTCTTGCCAGCCCGTCCGGCGTAATGCTGTCCCCGTCCTGCGTGAAAAGCGGCACGGCCTGCGCGAGGCGCGTCATTTCGTCAATGTAGCGCGGCTCGACTGCCGTGACCACGTTGGGATGGGCGGCGTAGAAATCTGTAAGTGCGAGAGCCGCGCCCGGCGACTGGCTGTATAGCTCTTTCATGTAGCCGGCGAGGGCGGCTTTGTGATTACTGTCAATTAATGAAAGCGCACCGGCTGCGAAATAAGGCTTTAACCCGTCCGGCAGCGATGCAAGAAGCGGGTCTACAGTTGGAATAGGTATGGGTGTCGCCGTCGCGGTCGGCACAGCCGTTGCTGTTGCGACGGGCGTTTGAATAACGGGAGGCACGACGACGTTGTCCGCGTTCCTGTTCGCGTAGGCGATGCCACCGCCGATTATCGCCGCAGCCAGAATCGGCACGCCGATTATATAAGTCCATTTATTGCGGAGAACTTCTTTGGACGGTTTTGTTGTGATGCTTGGCGCAGTCACAGGAGTAGCCATGGGTTTCGTAATTATCTGGTCTGCCGTTTCCGGTAGAGGAAGCGTTTCAATAACATTTCCTGACGGATACATAACGACCGTGCCATCGGGCAGAGGGCGCTCCGGCGCCTGCACAGCGCTGTTAGACGGATTGCGCCGGGTTGCGAGACTGTAACCGTTGGCTTCGGGTGCGGCGCCACCGGCATTTGCGCCGGCGTAAGCTGGGATAAGATTAGTAGAACGATGGACAGTGATATGAGTAATGCCGGCCTGTGCGGCTGTTGCCATTCTCCTTAAGGAATCCGGAACGTACTGCATTTGTAATCACTTCTTGGTGACTATAATCTTACTATAGGCGCTGGCGGTATATAAAGGTTTTCCCCTTGCTTTTATTGGTGCGGGAAAGGACAAAAAAGCGACGGGTTGGGAGTGGGAACGGGAGGAGCGTCTATTTTATTGCCTATTATTATATAAATTAACTCAAAAGTTTTTCCATTTCAAACACAAATTTTTTCGCCCGTTCCAAAGACGTTTGCGCCTTTGACCGCTTTACCTCTTCCGACGTATTGTACTGTATCCTGCTTCTTTTGATGCGTTCGTCGTCAAAAGACTTTATGAGCTCGTCCGACCGGACTCCTGCCAAACCGAGAGCTTCATTAAGTGCGTCTTCATAGTCCCGGAGGAGCGTCTTCCTGAGTTTGTCTCTTACGTGAACGATTAATGCATCGGCCGTCACTTTATGCGATATCTGCTCACCGACCTTATATCCATATTTGTACAATACAGCGTTTGCTATGTAATACATCGAGTAGTATGAGCATACTATAGTCCACATGTCCGAATGACCATTCTCAAAAAGAAGCTGTGCGACTTTCAGGCTTTCCTTACCGTTGTTCGCAAGAACGCGCCCTATTGCCGTATCTATCGATACAACTTTCTTTAGCATACCCTCATTAATGTAAGTCCTTACGTTTTCATGGGCTTCTTTGACGCGTTTATCATCCAACATTTTGCAGCAACCTGTAGTATTCCTCTATGCCTATCAATATCACGTTTCTTTTAATCGCTTCCGAAACTACGGTGAATTCCCTGCTTCTTGCCATAGAAATCAGTTCTTTCGGAGTTATAGTAGTGAGATGTATATTCAACGGCACAAGAGAAATAACATTTCTTATTTCTTTTTCATTCTCTGTGACGACGAGCAAGTCTATATCCGAATGCACACCCGCCATTCTTCTCGCGTGCGACCCAAACACAAGTGCTATCAGAGGAAAGTGCAGTTCACTCAGACGCTTATGAATTACCGCAAAGTCCTTGTTTTTCATCAGGTTATTTCTACGCTCATCCTCGGCGGCAAATACGCTCTGGTTAAAATTCCTACTGAATGAGCACATATTCGTGTTTCCGAGCCTTTCTATAGTTACGACTCCTTGTTTTTCCAATTTCATAATGGCGTTGTAAGCGGACTTATAATTTATCTTTCTCGTTTGGGAAAGTTTCCGGATGCTATAGCTTTCTCCTGTTTCTATTAGTATCTTCAAGATTTCCAACGATTCATTATGGTATATAGACATAGTATTATGGTGTATAGCCATATATTTAAGGTCGTTGAGACAGCAGTCTTTTTATAAATCTTTCTCATGGTGCCTATTAGTATTCTTGGCAGGGAAATTTTTATATATTATTTCCCTGCCTTGTTCCCAATGACAACAACCCACGTATTCCCCTCCCCGGCACGTACGAAGCGCGGTTCAGCTGCACGGACGCGGCGGGCAACACGGACACGGCGAAAACGCCAAGCGGCGCAGAGCAGTTCGTCAAAGTAAGCGTCTGCGGCACATCAGCGAGCCCGAAGAAGCTGAACAGCATCGGAGCGGGCGGCTTGGCGTCGGGAACGACGTGCGCGCTCTCCGCCAGCGCCGGGCAGGACTGGTTCAGCGTCGCAACGATGGCGAGGAAACATCCTTTATAAGAATTCTTTTGCAAGTAGGCAAATGGATATGGAGTCGCTGCTTGCAAAAGGCGCGCGCATTGACAAGGAAATTGGGGCGGTTTTTCCGAAAAGCGGCACGCCAAACTTGGAAGAGGCGGTGTGGTATCACTTAGCTACCGGTGGAAAGCGCGTCCGCCCGGCGCTCGCCATCGCCACGTACGAGGCGCTGGGCGGGAAAGGGGATATAATTCTTCCGTTTGCGGCGGCGTGCGAGATACTGCACGCATGGCTACTTGTTCATGACGATATAGAAGACGGCGACGAAGTGCGTCGCGACAAGCCGGCGCTTTGGAAAAAATACGGCATGGCGCACGGGATAAACGACGGCGACTATATGGCGCAAAAGGTTTACGAGTTGATTCTACGCTCTAAGCGCTACGGCATGGACAACGAGACGATTTTCCGGCTCGTAGAAGCGATGGTAACCACGTCAGTAAAGACGGCCGAGGGGCAGGCAAAGGACATAAACCTGCGTGACGTGGATGCGCCGACTGAGAAACAATACATGGAGATGATTCGGGGCAAGACAGGTTATTACCTGACCGTTCCAATCGTCGGCGGCGCGATAGCCGCGGGAGCGGACGACGATACGGTCAAAAAAATAATCAAATACGGCTCGTTCGTCGGCCCGCTGTTCCAGATAACGGACGACGTGATAGATGTAACGGACGGCAAGGGGCGGGGCGAGACAGGCAGGGACATAAAGGAAGGGAAGAAAAGCATACTTGTCGTTCACTGCCTCACAAAGGCGAGCAACGAAGAAAAGAAAAAACTGCTGGCGATACTGAAGAAGCCGCCGGCTGAAACGGCGAACGGGGACGTTACGTGGGCGAAGGCGCTGTTTGAGAGGCACGGCTCCATAGAATACGCTCGGAAAAAAGCAGCTGTGCTGGCAGGAGAGGCGAGAAAGATAGCCAAGGACGTGGAGCCTGCGCTGGGCGAAATCATGGTTGCGTTTGCCGACTTCTTGGTTACGCGCAAAAAATAAGCGCAATCGGTGGGAAGAAAGTGGGTTTTTCCGTTAATATTCGTTTCGCGGCATTTTTTATTTGATAGCGATGCAGTTCAGGAAGATTCTGCCGTGGGTGGCTGCGCCTGCGGTTGCGCTTGCCATTGGATTCGGGGGAGGGACGGTCGCTAGGGATTATTTTGATGGGCGCAATACTTCCGTCTATGAGCGCATGGCGAACCCGCTGCAAAACACGCCGTACAAGTCCACGCCGTTCAAACCCGTCTCGTCGCAGCAAGCGTCCGCTGCCACGACGAGAAAGACGTTTGATTTCGCCGGATATCTTGACAAATTTACATTGTCGCCGTCGTTTATGACGGCGGGTGAATTCAATACGAAATTGTCCGAGTCCGTGCGTGATGATGCTAGAGTGTATACGGTCAACGATATTGACGCTACGTATAGCGGAGCGTATGTGGATTCGCCTGGTATTGATGATTTTATTATCGTTTGGGGCAAAAACGGTATAAACAGAAGATTCTCAACGGCAGAGGACCATTTGGACAGAGACGCATTGAGAATAGACAAGCCCACAGGGACTAAGTTTGTCGATATACAAGTGGATGGAGACAAAGTCATATACGTCATAGAGCGGGATGGAATAATAGAAGGTTCGGACGAGAATATAGGCGTGACGGGTAACGGGAACACTCCGTTGCATTCGGTGCAGGCGTGGGTGTATTATCCAGAAGACGACGTAAGAAAAGGTGTTGGAAGCTACGATACGTTTAATTTTGATTCTTCTGTCTGGGTGGGGAGTGTTGACAGGGACGCGGCACCGGAAATAATTATTTCTACGTCCGGACCTGTGAGAACGTTCAGTGCTACATATGACCATGTAAGCAATAGAAAAAATGCATATAGTGCACAGGCATTTCCGTCTCGTTCCAAATCGACTTTACAAGTGTACGAAATCACGCCTGACGGGTTCGTTTACGATTATGGGGTGATTCAGGAAGTAGACAAACAGCTAACAAAATTACAATCAGCTTCCTCTCGAGATGACATAGAAAGGGTGATGGACGGAAGTAGTTTGGGAATCGGCGCTATTACTACGATGTTCCTCGCCGGCGATCAATTGCAGAACGCGATTGACGCGAAAGCGGCGCAGCGCGTTGAAGAATTGGGTGCCGAAGCACGTGCTCAGGTTTTCAAGGCAGTATTCCAGATGCTGACGGGCGATACAAATGCAGCGTTGAGTATCATAGAAGCCAACAAGTACAGAAACTTGGCAGATATAACTATAGCCAGTTCAGGGTTTTACTCTTCACCGGGTAGCGCGCAACCGTTCAATAACACAACGGGCAGCGTATATGACCCGAGCACGGCGACTTATCGCACAGGCGGCGTGGACTTGCCGAAAACCCTTATACCTGGCGACATAAAGGCAGGATTGGACAGGGGCGTGCTGACGCCCGACCAGATGACCACGCTGAACAGCATAACCAGCAAGTACAAGTCTGCGAATCCCAGAACCGGCAGTTCTTCTTCCAATAGCTCTTCTTCCGGCAGCGGCTCTTCGGGATTTGACTTCAACGCGCCGCATGGTAATTACGACCCGGCAAAGGACCCGCGCGCCGAGCAAAACGCACGGGACAGGGAGAGTATAGAAAAGGCGGTGAACGATTTCAATGACGCGGCGAATGACGCGGCGAAGGGGCTTAATGAAACCGCGGATTCTATAAGCGATTTTCTCTCCGGGCTTCTTGACGACAAGAAAAAGAAGTGAGCATCATGCAGGCGTTGAAGAAGGCTATTATCGTTTCAGTTATTGCCTTACTTCCTTTTGTTGGCGGAGCTGCATACGGGGCGAATTACAGTAGGACAAATTTAGCAGTTTCAGACTACGTAAGAAATATAGGTTACGAGGTGACGCTATCGGGCCTCCAAAATGAAACGGGCTTTGCCGCGGGCCAAATTCCTCTGTTTGATAGCTATCGTCAGGGCAGAAAAGAGATTGGTCAACTCTACAGAATGGAGACAGCTAAAATTGAAATTACGAGAACCAAAGGGGAAAAAAGCTGGCATTATATAAAAATTGATGGTGCGACCAAAGGATGGGCGGAGTCGGATTTTTACAGTTTGGGCGTTGATTACAGTTCTGATCACGCCGCAGATTACATAGAGGATATGTTCCGGCGTGGAGCGGTTAATGTTCAAGTGTTATTGGATGCCCTAGAAAAATCGCCGAATGGAAAGGTAAGATCTTCAGCATTAAGAGTCCTCTCCGAGATAGACACTCCGCCAGAAGCGGAGCGGCCAATAATGAAATTCATCGCGGCATCTTCGGTATATGGGCTCCATTGCTTTATGGAAGATGGAGATGGAGAAAGCGCCTTCAAGGCGTTGGGGAAGATAGGAGGTACATGGGCGCTTGAAATGATGACTAGTCTATTCATAGATGCAGTCACACGCGATTCATGCGGAATAAGCGAAAAGTATGCTGTCGTGCTTAGAGAAACCGCGAGAACTCCGGAGGAAATGCAGTTTCTGAAAAATGCACTGGTACCTCAATATAGACTATATAAAGAATATTACGACAATTCGCACGACCCTGGCGTATATGGTATATTGCATAACGTGCCAAATAATCGAGAGAAATATAGAACTGTTCTTTCCCACTTATACCAAGCCATGTCACAATAAACGTAACTCTTTATGTGCGACAGAAATAGAGGGTGAAAAACATGCAGCTTTGGAAAAAGATAATGATTCCTTTGATGGTTTTCGCCGGCGTTATTCTCGGCGCGGCATATCCTTCAGTTCTGCACGATGCCGTTGGCAATACAGGACGCACAATTTATCAGATGTCGCAACGCGTCAGGGTAGTTGACTACGGTTCCATAGGCATTAGAGATCCTTGGGACTCCTTTGACATTCAGTCTGATTGTTGCATGCTTGTGAATACGAAAGATGTCATGCAGGCATACAAACTGAGAGATCTCATGACTTATCCGGGAAATATAGGGCTACATAAAACTTCAATAGTCGGCGACATAAATGGCGATGGAATGGACGATGTGATATTGCCTGGCGTAGGCTGCACCCACAGTGAGGAATATCTCAGTGACGATTCATTATATATTTTCTTGTCCAGAAACGGCGCAATGGTTTATGATCGCTATGAAACCGATTGCCCGAATATGGCAATTATACGGGATATGGACAATGATGATAAAGCAGAAATAGTGTTGATGCGGGGGGACCCCTTCAGGGGCAAGGCAGAGTGGATGGGAGAGGTTATTTCTTTGGATCCTTCTAATGGGAGGTATCATAATCAATCCGAGAGAATGGAGGTTAGCGTGCCGCGTGATGGATTGAAATTGCACTTTGCCGATGTTGATGGAAACGGGGCAGAAGAGATAATATGGAGATGGAATGACTTTAACGTCATATCGTATGGTAAAGAAGGGTCGAAACGGTCAAAGGAAATGGCGATGGATGTCATGGCTATCGCACCTTGGAAAAAAGATGAGCTTTTTGATAAGTATGGATATACGTGCAGAAAAATATCTAATCCTGACGATGCAGAGACTGTGAGAAATTCTTCTGAAGTCAGAATTTATTTTCCTGATTCATCCAACAGCGACTTTGTGCACAGAGACAGTTTCATATGGTGGTATGATACTTCACATCCTAGCCCGTTCGATATTGAAATGTGCCGAGCCGGGGTAAGCGTCATGGATTATATCCAATAATGCAACAATTTAACCCCTTCCCCAAAAGTAATTTTATGCTAACGAAAGACGTCCCTCTCCCACCAAGCCTTTTGAGTGTCTTGGTAAGCGAAGCCGAGAACCTCAACCCGCCGCAAGAGATGGCGATAAAAGCGGGATTGCTGGACGGCAAGAACATCGTCGTCTCGTCGCCTACAGCATCGGGGAAGACAATGATTGCGGAAATGGCATTTCTCAAGCATTTTTCAAAAGGCGGAAAGACCGTTTATCTTGTTCCGCTGAAGGCGCTGGCATCGGAGAAGTACGACGAGTTCAAGGCGAAATACGAGAAAGCGGGTATGAAAATAGCGATAAGCATCGGCGACATGGACACGGATGACGCGTGGCTGAAAAACTACAACCTGATAATTGCGAGCAACGAAAAAATGGATTCGCTGCTGCGCCATCGCGCGGCGTGGATAAAGGACGTGACGCTCGTCATTTCGGATGAAGTGCATCTTCTTGACGATGCGTCGCGCGGGCCAACGCTTGAGATAGTCTTGACGCGCTTGCGCAGCGAAACACGCTCACAAATTCTGGCGCTGTCGGCGACGATAAAGAACGCGCAAGAGCTGGCAGAGTGGCTCGGCGCCACGTTAGTGAAAAGCGACTACCGCCCCGTCAAGCTGAAAAAAGGCGTTCATCTTGACGGCAAGAATTATTTCGGCGACGGGGAAGTTCTGATAGCTAACGGGAAGGAAGAGTTCGCGCTTTGCAGGGATACGCTCCGCGCGGGAAAGCAGGCGCTCGTCTTTGTTTCCACTCGCCGCTCCGCAGAAGCCGAGGCGGAGAAGATAGCCAAGGCAGTGCCTTCTGTTTCGGCGGAGCTGAATGCTTTGGCAAACAGCATAGAGAAGGCGCTGCCTGTGCCGACGAAGCAGTGCCGGCGCCTTGCTAGCGTCATCCGCAAAGGCACGGCCTTTCACCACGCCGGCCTCGTGGCGAAGCAGAGAAGGCTTGTGGAAGACGCGTTCAAGAGCGGAAAGATAAAATTCATCACTGCCACGCCGACGCTTGCCTTTGGAGTTAACTTGCCGGCGTGGCGCGTGATTGTCCGGGACACGAGACGTTTTACTGTTCATGGCATGGATTACATACCTAACACAGAAGTGCAACAAATGTTTGGAAGGGCAGGGCGCCCGCGCTACGACAAGGAGGGCGAGGCGCTGCTGCTGGCGAAGAGCGACGCAGAAAG
>DATDXW010000024.1:0-4911 GCA_035289125.1 archaeon
CCCATTATTCGGCGCACGTTGGCAAGCCGTTCTACCCCAATCTTGAAAAATTCATGGCGTCCGGCACTGTCGTGGCGATTATATTTGAAGGCAGCGACGCCGTCGCAACGGCACGTAGGGTCACGGGCGCTACGAAGCCGTCAGAGGCGGAGAAAGGAACGGTGCGCGGCGATTTCCGCGACGCTTCTCTTGCGGGCGAGGACGCCGTAACGAAAAACATGGTCCACGCCTCCGCCACGAAGGAAGAAGCTGAAAAAGAGATAAAATTGTGGTTCGGTAAGCTATGATAAGCGCCACGCCAGTGCGCCGGTTGGCGTTTGATTTATTCCTTTTCGCATTTGGCATTGTTGCGCTGGTTTTGTTCTATATGGACAACGCGATATTGACGGCACTGCTACTCGCCAACTGGGTTGCCATACTTTCCGTGTGGCGGAGGAAAGGCGACGCGTATTTCCTGCTCATCGGCGCCGCCTTAGGCGCAGTAGCTGAAATAATTGCAATCCACTACGGCGTATGGCAGTACGCGAACCCCAGCTTCCTTGGAATACCGATGTGGCTGCCCATAGCATGGGGCATTATCGCCGTGCTGATTAGAAGGATGGCCGAGTCTGTTTCAGAAGTCTTAAGTAGTTTTCTGAGAGGAAAAGATAATGGAACCTCTCAAAACCGGATTTGAAGGCGTTACGCTGGGATTTTTTCGCTCCGAGAAGAAGCAACGTAGTAGGAATAAACGGTAATGGGTACATAGAGCTATTCCCGTATGAAAGAGGAACAGACGGAGTTATTTTTCCGCATAGTGCTCTTCGCAGGAAGCTACTGTAGATATTATAATTTATTTTCTTTCCCGAACAGGATTATTTCCGCCCTCTCCAGCGTTTTCTCTATCAGCTCGTCCATATTGAGTTTTCCTTCGTCTTCCTTTATCTCGCCCAGCTTCGCGCGTGTTTTCGGATGAACGGCGATAATGGAGCAGCAATCTTTGTATTCTTTTATTGACGCTTCGTACGTGCCTATCAGTATCGCCTTCTCTATTATTTCGTCTTTGTTCATTCCTACGAGCGGGCGGAGTATCGGCATCGTCACGACTTCGTCCGACGCAGCGATATTATCAAGCGTCTGCGACGCCACCTGCCCGACGCTTTCCCCGGTAACAAGCGCCTTGGCGTTTTCTTTTTGAGATATCTTTTCGGCGATGCGGTTCATGAACCGCCGGAAAAGAATGAGCTCGTTTCTGCCGACTACGGACACGGCAAACAAATCATAAGGCACGATATAGAGCCGCGCCGTATTCGAATATTCACTGAGCTTCCTTACGAGTTCGCCTATCTTTGACGTTTTCACTTCCTCTGCGTTCCGCAAAGCGTAAAAATGCACGTAAACCGGCCTGCATCCCCGCTTCATCATGTGCCACGCCGCGACCGGCGAGTCTATGCCACCAGAAAAAAGCACGGCAACCTTGCCGCTACTTCCAACAGGCAGCCCTCCCGGACATTTTATTTTTTCCGTGTAGAGCAGCGCGCGGTCTTTGAGTATGTCAATGAACAACGTGACTTTAGGTTTCTCCAAGTCCACAACGTAGCCGGTTTTCTCCAGCTCTTCGCCCATCGCTTTGTTAATCTCCGGCGAACTCAAGAAGTCCTTTGCCGCGCGCGAGGATTTTATCTTGAAAGTTTTTTCCTTGCCCAGCAGAGCTGCCGCCTCTTCGTTCATCTTTCGCATGTCCCGTTCGCACGAACGCGCGAAATAAAAATGCGATATGCCGAAGACCTTGCGAAGCTTGGAAGCGATACGCGTTTTGTCCGAATCGTCCGTGAGATTCACGAGCATCCTGTCGTGCAACGTTTCAACGGAGAACGATTCGCCCTTCAGCGCCTTCCGCGTGTTATCGCGCAGCTTCCGCACGAAATACGGCCTGTTGTCGCCTTTCAGCGATATCTCCGGATAATGTATGCCTATGCAGTCCATAACCAGCATTTGAAGGGAACGCTTTTAACGCTTCATTGGGCATCCGCCTCTATATGCCAGCATATGATAGGCTTTTAGTCTTGCCCGTGATATATTTTAGTGATGCTCTATGGAAATCCGCCAGCCTATCATAGCTACGCTTGGTCATGTCGACCACGGCAAGACTACGCTACTGGACAGGATACGCGGAACGTCAATAGCCAGCAGCGAAGCCGGCGGAATAACTCAGGCTATTGGAACAACGGTCATACCGGCCGAAACAATACGGGAAATAGCCGGCCCTGTGATTGACAAGTTTCACTTCTCCGTTTCCATACCCGGCCTCCTTTTCATAGACACGCCTGGGCACGAAGCATTCTCTACGCTGCGCAAGCGCGGCGGCTCGATTTCCGATCTGGCAATACTCGTGGTGGACATCAACGAAGGTATAATGCCCCAGACACAAGAAAGCATTAATATTCTGAAAAATTTCCGTGTGCCCTTCGTCGTGGCGATGAACAAGATAGACAGGATACAGGGCTGGCAGAGCGGCGCAAGCTTCCTGGAGAATGTGAAAAGGCAGCACGACGATGTAAAAAACGCTCTTGAGGAATCTTTCTACAAAGTAGTGGAGCAATTCTCTTCGCTGGGCATAAACGTCGAGCGTTTCGACAGGATACAGGATTTTACAAAGAAGGTAGCCGCCGTGCCTATTTCCGGGCAGACCGGCGAGGGGCTACCGGAGCTTCTTGCCATCCTCACCGGACTGTCGCAGCAGTTTCTGAAAGAGCGCCTAAAAGTGACAGGTCATGCGAAGGGCAGCGTGATGGAAGTGAAAGAACTTGTAGGCATGGGAACTACCATTGACGCTATAATATACGACGGCACATTGACGAAAGGCGAATATCTCGTGATAGGAGGCTCGTCGCCCTTTGTCACAAAAATCCGCTCCCTGCTCCTGCCGCAGCCGATGAAAGATATACGCACTGAGAAGAAATTCCGGCACGTTGACTCTGTTTCGGCCGCGTCCGGCGTGAAAATAGCGGCTCCTGGGCTGGAGAACGCGGGAACCGGCGCGCCTATCGCTTCTGCAAAGAACGAAGACGAAGCGCAAAAGATTCTTGCCGGCATGGAAAAGCCGGAAGACGTGGAAATCCGCGCCGATACTGAAGGGATAATAATAAGGGCGGAAACCGTCGGGAGCCTGGAAGCGATGCTTAATATATTCAGCAAGTATCCGATAAGGGAAGCCGTGGTAGGCGGCGTGACGCGCGAGACCGTTTTGAAAGCTTTTGCCAACACGGACGAGAAGCTGCGCGTTGTCATGTGTTTCAATACAAAGTCCGCTGAGGACGTCGTTGCGTTCGCGAAAGAACGGGGCGTTGACATTCTCACGTCTAACGTGATTTATCATCTGAATAACGAATACACAGCGCTCCGCAAAGCAAAAGACGAGAAGGCGCGTAAGAGCGAGCTTGAAAACGTGGTAAGAGCGGCAAAAATACGATTGCTGCCCGGTTTCGTGTTTCGCGCGTCCAACCCTGCCGTTGTCGGCTGTGAGATTTTGGGCGGCATCCTTAAGCCGGGCGCGCCGCTGATGAAGGACGGCGCGGCTGCTGGAAAAGTCAAGCAGATGGAGAACCAGGGCGAAACCGTACAGGAAGCCAGAACCGGCGAGAAAATAGCGGTCTCGATAGACGGGTTAAACATCGGACGCGCCGTAAAAGAAGGCGACATCCTTGTAACGGATATTTCGGAAAACGATTATCGTCGACTATTGCGTTACCCGGACTTCGTCAGCGACAGCGAGCGCGCTGTGCTCAGGGAGATAGAACAACTGCGCAGGAGCGAGAAGCCGTCGTGGGGAATGTGATTACGCATTTCCTGTACTGGAACCAGTGAGCATTCTTGAGATTAGGCTTTCATATTTTGTCTCCATCCGTTGCCGCTCCACTTCCTTGTATGCCTTGCCTGCGTTCTGCTGTAGCTCCGGCACGCCAACACCGCCGATGCAGACAGTTTCTGAAGAAGAGCGCACGCTATTTTGGCATTCCGCGTCCAGCAGTGCGCTCCTCACCGAAAAGAAGCATCCTTCTATGTCTGTCCTATTTATGGAAAATGTAAACGTTTCCGAGCTCCTTCCCCGTATTGCCGTGTCGTATGCGTGGGACTGGCGAACTTCGCCGCGCACGTTGAAGCCCATAGTGACGTCAAACCGCCCTGTCCCGTCTCCGAGGTTGAATACCTGATACTTGGCTGTAGACGAACTCACGTTGCTGCACTCCACTGTCGAAACACTGTAAGAGGCGTTTGCCCGCGCGCATATCTTCTCGTCCTGTGGCGATATGGTCGTGAAACACTGCCTGTCGCCGCTTACGCTTCCCTGCTCCTCTACTATAACCGCTTCGTAAGAAACGTTCTCGCGGTAAGACGCCAATTCTTCCGTCGGCAACGGCACGAAGAGGAACGCAACCAGCACCGCAATTGCCAATATAGCCTGTGCAATGCCGTTCATGCGCATATTTGCCGCGTCAGCTATAAAAATCCACCACGAGGGAATTGACGCACCGATGATGTATGACAGCTTCGCTCAGCCGTGCGTCGGTCTTCTTCGCAGTGGATTTGCACATCGAATTCGAGAGAATTCAATGTTTAATAATTTCGTCCACTATTCGTAAGATGTTTGAGCATCTTGCCGAAGAGGACGGGGCGCTTTTTTCGTCGCACGTTAAAGAACTGGAAAAGCAGCGAAGCTCTTTGCACATGATTCCCTCCGATAACATAGCATCGCTGCCTGTGCTTGAAGCATTGTCCATACCTGCCCAGAATCGTTATGCCGAAGGCTATCCGGGAAAGCGATATTACGGCGGGCAGGAATACATAGACGAGATTGAAACGCTTGCCATAGAGAGGGCGAAAAAACTTTTTGGCGCGGAGCACGTGAACGTCCAGCCGTATTCCGGCTCG
>DATDXW010000025.1:0-12261 GCA_035289125.1 archaeon
TCAGATAGCGATGATTCTGCAGATGCAGATGCCGATAATAGAGAAAATCGCCGAGTCGGAACTGCGCGGCGCCGAGGCGTTCGTGAACGGCATTCCCGTAGGAGACTCAATAGGGCCTCTTGTCGCCGCGGGCTACATGAAGAAAAGCCGCAAAATCGGCGAGGGCGTCGTGACTGACCGGACCGAGATATTGGGGCGCGATTGCTTTATCCTCAAAGCCGAAGGGCCTTACCCGAACCTTGGCAGAGAAGACATTGCTATAAACGCGATAATGAAGAAACATAGAATATCGCGGATAGTGACCATAGACGCCGGGCAGAAACTGGAAGGCGAAAAATCCGGCTCGGCTGTTGAAGGCGTGGGCTTCGCCATGGCACCTGTCGCGCAACGGCAGATGCTCGAAGACACGCTGCTCACGAAAAAGATACCGATAGACGGCGTTGTCATCAAAGTCGGGATGGAAGAAGCCATAATGCCCTTGCGCCGAGATATATACAAATCCGTGCCGAAAGCGCGCGAGCTCGTGGAACGCGCGATAGAACGGGCGAAACGCGGCCAGAAAGTGATAATAGTCGGCGTCGGCAACACCACGGGTATCGGGAACTCGCGCAAAGACGTAGAGGACGTGGGCAGGACAGTGGAAGAGGTAGAGAAGATATACAAGAAGCAGGAAGCCGAAAACAAGAAAGGCGGATGGTTCTGATTACGGGCTCATCAATGGAGAATTCAAGACCGAGTATTCTGCCGGCGGAATTTCCGTTGACACCGGAGTCACGAACGGGCTTGCCATAAATTCTTGAAGAGCCCGCGTGATTTATTAAGATTTCAGACGAACAGTTTTTCATGAAAACGCTTGAAGTCGGAAATGCTATCATTGACGTTACAGACGACGTCTTCGCAAGAGTATCTCATGGAGGAAGGTTGCTGAGGATTCCTCTCCGAGAACAATATGAACGGACATTCAACAACCTTGCAATATATCTGGAAGCACGTGGATTTCCGGCACCGAACAGCGTAAGAGTTCTGCATGGACATGGAACACCCCACGGGGGATATACTCTTTACGAGAAGCATAGCTCTCTCATGGGAATACGCAAGAGGCCCAGATACACACCGATTGCTACATGGATTGAAACGCACGACGGGCATTATGATGCACTATATGTGTTCCCGTGCAATGAAGCTAATGTAACGCTAAACCCAGGAAAATCCCTGATCATGTATCCAAAAGGTGAGTGGGCAATCGGCTCTTTTACTTCGGAATTCCCCGAATATCTGGACAGGCACGTGAAAATACTGCCTCCTTTGGGGTTCTAAGTGTCGTCCTGCTTAAGAAGTGACATATTTAAGCTTTTTGCTCCAATAAAAAGCAGTGATTTTGAATGATAGCAAGCCAGAAAACGATGGATGCCCTGAAGTCCATAGGGCTCAACAAGTATGAGAGGAACTTGTGGGTGGCTTTGCTGTCCAAGGGCAGCGCGACTGCCGGCGAGTTGGCAGAGATGTCTAAAGTGCCGCGCTCCCGATGCTACGATGTTCTGGAATCGCTTACGTCCAAGGGCTTTATAATGCTCCAGACGGGCAAGCCGTTAAGATACGTTTCGCTGCCGCCCAGGGAGGCGATGGAACGGGCCAAAAAGAAAATCGCCGAGGATGCGCAGGAGGCAGAAGAGCGGCTGGATACGCTGGCGAAAAGCGACTCCATAAAAGAACTGGAGAAATTCCACAGGGATAATATTAAAATCGTGAACAGCGAGGAGATGACCGGTTCTGTCAAGGGCAGGTATGCCGTGCTCCAGCATATGGGCACGATGATGAAGAACGCCAAGAAGACCGTCAAAATAATAACCACGTCCGCGGGATTCTCGGAAATGGCGGAGCATCATGGTTCTCATATAAAGAACATATCGGGGAGGGGCGTGAACGTTCAGGTTCTTGCGCCCGTGCGTGAGCAACACACGGAGATAATCAAAGAACTTTCGAAATACGCCGAAATAAAGCATCTTGAAGGCAACGTTGCCGGCGGGCGCATTTGCATCGTGGACGGGCAGGAGTTTGTCATGGGCCTGACGGACGACGAAAAAACGCACCCGACTCAGGACATCGCTTTCTGGTCGCAGAGCAACCATGCAACGGCAAGCGTCGTAGAGCCCATGTTTGACATGCTCTGGAAATCTTCCAAGAGTGCGAAGTGAATTTTCTTTAAACATGCATAAGAAACCGTTCTTATTAATCAGCTTTCCGAAGACCAATTATGCGCTGTTGTAATTGCATTCTACTGGACACGCCCTGAAATCCGCAGCTACGCCCTTTCAAATTCCGCTTCTTTGGAAGACGTAAAAATCGCCATGATGAAAGCAGGCTATAGAGTATGGCACGGAAGCGAAGAGTTTGCGAAAGACCTGAACTATATGGGAGGGTCAATAACCGGCAGGACTGTCATAGTCGGCGAAGGAGACGACATAATCGCGATAATGCACTATAGGGACGGAAACCCCGCAGGAATAAAGATAGAGTCGAATTCGCAGGAAAAAATATGCGGCGCATTGACCGATTACTTGCATTCCTTGCTCGGCTTAAGATGAGCCTTTTTACGCTTTCCTTCCAATTACTCGCATGGACAAAGCGTACGACGAAATAATCGCCCTCGTGGAGAAAGGAACAACCCACGAGGAGTTTGAAGAGGAAAAGGCGAGAATTTCCGGTGCTTACGGGCTTTCACGTATCGTAAAAAACGCAGACGTCATACTGTACATGAACCGCGCGGGCGTCGCGAAAAAGAGCGTGCGCGACTACCTGATGACCAAGCCCGTGCGGACGCTTTCGGGCGTGGCGAATATCGCGGTAATGTGGTTAGGGGAGAACGACTATTCCTGTCCGTTCTCCTGCATATTCTGCCCGCAAGGCTCACCGAAGCACAGGCACGTGCCCAAATCATACACTGGAACGGAGCCGACGACGATGCGAGCTATGCGCAATGATTACGACCCGTTCAGACAAGTAACTAACCGCATAGCTCAACTGCAGGCAACGGGGCACGATACCGACAAATGCGAGCTTATCGTAATGGGCGGCACGTTCATGTCATGGCAGAAAGAAAAACGCGAAGAATTCGTGAAGGGGTGCATTGATGCCTTTAACGCCGCGCCTTCCGCAACGCTTGACGAAGCGAAGACGACGAATGAAACGGCAAAGAACCGCGTCATCGGACTGACGATAGAAACGCGGGCGGACTACTGCAGCGACGCGCAGATTCAGGAGATGCTCCGTTACGGAACGACGCGCGTTGAAGTCGGCGTGCAGACGACTCTGGAAGACGTTCAGCAAAAGATAAACCGCGGGCACGGATGCGGCAAAAACAAAGATGCGTTCAGGAAGCTGCGCGAAGCCGGGCTCAAAATAACGGCGCACTGGATGCCCGGGCTGACCGGGCTTTACGGCAGGATAGACTTTGCGAAGGAAGTGGAATCGTTCAAAGAATTGTTCAACAATCCGGAATATCGTCCGGATGAATTGAAGATTTATCCCACTCTTGTCATCCCGGGGACTGTGCTGCATGAGAAATGGAAAAGCGGCGAGTACGAGGCACTGGACGATGCAAAGATGGTAGAATTGCTGATAGAACTGAAAAAATATGTGCCGCCTTACGTGAGGATAAAAAGAATCATGCGCGACATCTCCGAGCACGAAGCGGCAGCAGGGGCGAAGACAACGAACCTGCGCCAACTCGCGCGGGCGTGCGGAGTGGTTTGCAATTGCATACGGTGCAGGGAAGTCGGACTGAAGAAAGCCGCGCTGGGCAACATAACTCTGGTTGAGAACGAATACGAAGCAGCAGGCGGAAGGGAGTTTTTCCTTTCTTTTGAAGACGCAACGCAAGGCGTACTTGTTGGTTTCCTGCGCCTGCGAATAGACGAAGGCGACGCGAAAGTTCGCGAGCTGCACGTCTACGGGCAGCAGGCGGCAATAGGCAGCGAAGGCGACTACCAGCACAAGGGATTCGGGCGCCGCCTGCTTCGCAGAGCCGAGGAGCTCGCAACGAAGCACGGCAGGGCGAGGATTTTAGTCACATCCGGCATCGGCGCGCGGGAATATTACCGCAAGCTCGGCTACGTGCTGGAAGGCAATTACATGGCGAAGACGCTGTGACAGCGGGTTTTATATAGGTTGCTACGTTTCTGGTGTCGTGGTCATAAGCATTGCGCCGTATCTGCGCGGAACGGGTATGAATGCAACTATAGCGGATGCTTTTAATCTGGCTGATATACTGCCAACAAGACGCAACATCTTGCGGGAAGTAGAAAGGGAGATATTCACGAGCGGTAATAGCTATGCGCCTTTTACTATATTGGAAGATACGCCCCAATGCACGAAATATCTGCTTACAATTTCGCCGCCCAGCCAGTACAATGTATTAGAGATAAAAATGCGAGAATACTTCAAGTCTGTCGGAGGCGTTGAAACCATTGCTACGTCATTCGGAAACGTCCGTGCAACTTTCGCGGGTATGCGCCACGGCGTACCGAAAACTGGCGCAGACGGGAAGAAATATGTGCCATTCACTATACAATACCGTTTTGAGCTTCCGAGATAAGCTTTTTCTCTTTCCGCCACGTAATAATAACGATGAGAACGGCAGTTTCATTTTCATGACGCTTGAAGAGGAGATGAGGCGCGAGATAGCGAAGCTTGGGCAGGAGATTTCAGAGCTGGACAGGGAGATAGAGCGCTTTACTCTTCGCTTAAGCGCTTTGCAGGGCGTGCGGAAGAAGAAGGAGCGGGACAATAATATTCTGAAGGCGAGCTTCAACGAAGGCGAGGCGAAGGAGATACAGACAACGCTGGCAAAGCACGCGTGAGTTTCTTAAACTCTGTTACTTATTAATTATATGGAACAATTGCCATTCCAGAATGCTTTACGGGTGGCTTGCCGATGACGCACTATACGGTAGAAGAATAACATTACTAACGGTTACCGCTTCTTCTCCTCGTCTTCCTTCACTTGCGCGATGAAATCATCAATCTTCATGCCATATTTGACTTTTTTATCGCTCCTCGTGCGCAGTGCTATCGTGCCTGCGTCCTCTTCTTTTTTGCCGACGACGATGACGTACGGAATCTTCTCAAGCTCTGCCTCACGGATGCGGTATTCAACGGTGCTTGACCGCTCGTCGCTGTCGGCGCGTACGCCCGCTTCGCGCAGTTTTTCAAGCACGGCGCGGGCTGCTTTGTTATTGTCGTCCGTTAAAGCCAGCACGCGCGCCTGCACGGGCGATAGCCATACCGGAAACGCGCCTTTGTAATGCTCGACCAATATACCAATAAATCGCTCAAGCGCGCCGAAGATAACGCGGTGAATCATCACCGGACGGCGGGGCTTGTTGTCCTCGCCAACGTAACTCACGCCGAAACGTTCAGGCTGGTTGAAATCAACTTGGCACGTGGCGCACTGCCACGTTCTTCCTAACGAATCTTTGATATGAAAATCAATCTTCGGGCCGTAGAAGGCGCCGTCGCCCTTGTTGATTTTATATTTCATTTTTTTCTTTTTCAGCGCGCCTTCGAGGGCGCTTTCCGCCCTGTTCCACATCTCTTCCGTTCCCATTGCGTTTTCCGGCCGCGTCGAAAGCTCAACGTGGTAATCAAAGCCGAATACCTTGTAAACATAATCAACCATATCAACAACGCGCTCTATCTCGTCCGAAAGCTGCTCTTCGCGGACGTAGATGTGCGCATCGTCCTGCGTGAATTGGCGGACTCTGAACAAACCAGAAAGCACGCCCGACAGCTCGTTCCTGTGAACCATGCCGTATTCCAAGAACCTTAACGGCAAATCACGGTAACTGCGCGTCGCGCTCTTGAAAATCAGCGTGGAACCGGGGCAGTTCATGGGCTTTATCACGAACTGCTCGCCTTCCACTTCCGTCAAAAACATGTTCTTCCTGTAATACAGCCAATGACCGGACGTCTCCCACAGTGACTTGTTCATCACGACGGGCGTGGCTATCTCATGGTAGCCGCGCTTTGCGTGCTCACTACGCGAGAAGGACATCAATACGTTTCTGAGTATCGCGCCTTTCGGGTGGAAGAACGCCATGCCCGGCGCCACGTCGTGAAAGCTGTATAAGTCCAGCTTCCGCCCAAGCGCGCGATGGTCATCTTCTGTCAATTCCTTTTCTTCCCCTGTTTTCTCTTTCGGCTGTGCGCCGCCTTTTTGCTGGGGCGACTCGGCAGTTATCTCCCTGCTTAATTCAGAAAGCGGGTGCCCTTTCGCCTTCAGGTTAAAAGCCTTGTACCAGCCGAACGGCGCATGACTTGCCTCAAAACCTTTTTTCTTTGCTATCTCTTCTGCATTACGAATAACGTCCAACGCAATAGAAGGTGACGCCAAGTCCTTGCTTAAGTGCGCGTACGGATAGAAAACTATTCTCTGGGCTTTTACTTCCTTCGCCACTTTAATCGTTTCGTCCACCATGCTTTCCGTGACTTTTGCGGCGTTCTCTTCGTCCCTGCTTTCAACGGCCACGAAAGCGACTAAGCACTCCTCAACACGCGTCTTCCTGCCTTTCTCCCAGTCCTCGGCGAGCTTTATCGCCTTCTGGCGCGCCTCAAACTCCATGAAGTCCGAATGTATCAGCAGTATTTTCACGTTAATCCCCTTGCGCTTAAGCAATTTGACGCACGATGCTGTATGACGGCTTTGCTCAGCCGTGCGTCTGACATCATCCAAGTCGATGCCATATTATCTTTGTCCATTTGGGCACTACTCCTCTTTTCATTTGATTAAACATCTTTAAAAAAAGTAAAAGAGGGCAAACACAACTCTATAACGACCCCTTTAAGATATGGTCTGCCGTGAGCAGGTCTATACCAAGAACTCCAGCTAACTCGTCACGTGGAGGACGCTCGCCTCCTAACGCGTACGTGTTTCTTGCCAGCACTTCTGCGTCGCTTCCGACATATCGCCGTATTTCGGTCATTAAGTTCTCATAGTTTCTTTGTCTGCTGCGTTCTCTATAAGCAGGAGAGTCTGTTTCCGTCATATGTTCACCTCCTCGCTTTTGATTTTTCGCAGAAAACGATGAACCGCGTTGCGCGATACGTTAAGCTCGGAAGCAATCATGCGGATGGAAAGCATTAAAACAATGGCGCAGAATCTATGCGTGATAGCCCCGTCGTCTAGTGGCCCAGGATAGGAGTCTTTGGAACTTCGGACGTCGGTTCAAATCCGGCCGGGGCTATTTCTTTTTATCCGATGGGCTATAAAATAACGTCATGCTTACCGTTTTGCGAATAGGGCACAGGCTCGGCAGGGACGAGCGGCTGTCAACGCACATGGGGCTCACTGCCCGTGCTTTAGGGGCGGATGGCATAATTTATACGGGCGAGAAAGACAACGGGCTGCTGCAAAGCGTTGCGGAAACGGCGAAACGCTGGGGCGGCAATTTCACCGTAAGTTACGAAGAAGACTGGAAAGCCGCGGTAAAGTCGGTAAAAAGAAAAGGATTCAAGCTCGTGCATTTGACGATGTACGGCGAGCCTCTGCAAAAGAAAATCGTGAAAATACGGAAAGAGAAGAAGCTCATGATAGCGGCGGGCAGCGCGAAAGTGCCGGGGCAGATGTATCTCGTTGCCGATTATAATATAGCGGTCGGGAGCCAGCCGCACAGCGAAGTCGCGGCACTGGCGGTCTTTTTGCACGAATATTTCAAAGGCAAAGAGCTGGACAAGACGTTCCCGAAAGCAAAGCTCGTCATAGAGCCGCAGGCACGCGGGAAACGCGTGGCAAGCAAGGATTAAAACCTGCGCGTTTTTTGTTTTAGATGGGAAGGACTATATACACGATAAACGTGAGGAATGACGGGCTTGACGCCAATCCCCCGAATTTTTTCACGGCAGATTCGCCTTACGGCAGGCTGGCAGTGTATTTTGACGAGCCCGGTTGGCGCGGCACCGCCCACATCGGATTGTACGTATCGCATGACGATAGACGTTTGAAAGTGGCATCCGTGCAACAGGAAGAAAAGAAATGGATAAATTCCTATTTCATGAAAGGGTATGATAACTGGATTACCATTGACTGGGAACAGACGGAAGACACCGCAACAAAAGAGGAATTTCTGGACAGATACGTGCTTGCGATGATATGTGCTGCGTGTTCCGGCGCGCCTGCGGACTACGTGACATTGTTCACTCTCCGAAAAAGAACCGGGAATAGCATATCTCACGAGGCGTTGGCGGCGTCCTTGTCGCGCCTTTATGAAAGCGGCAAAGTGGATGATGAGTATACCAATTCTCACCGGATATATCCTCTTAGCGAACCGGAAGGCACGGAAGGGCAGGCGCGGGAAGAATATTTGAGATTCCTGTTGTTACAACGCAATCCTGCAAGCAATCCGGTTTATCGGGCGATATTAAATTTGTGGGCGGCGGGCGGGACTCCCAGCGCCGGCACGATACTTGAAGAGTCCGGGGAAATGACGCCTACACACGTTAAGAGTGGTATAGTAACCCTGAAGAATCTGGGTATGGTAGCCAACGTAAGCGAAGACCCGAAAAATGCTGTTTATGCTCCGCTGAAAGCACTCATTGTGCCCAAAGAACGGCGCAGTGTTACTCGGAAAGGGCACCATAAGAAACAAAGAATCTAATAGTATGTTCAGTTAATTTTGGAATATTTTATGTTGAACATACAGTATAGCAGGTTCAAATTTAAAATTTCAATATTATCTGAACCTGCTATAACCATTGAACGCGTCGTCGTCGCTCATGACTTCTTCCGGCTTTACGTCAGGGCGCTGAAGCAGCACGACACGCGAGTTCGCCTTCTGGTCAATTATCTTATAATCCGTATTCTTCTCCACGATTTCGGCGAAGCGCATTATCTCGCCGTGCAGCGGCATGTTGCCGGCGTTCAGCCGCGTGCGCGCGCCGCCGACGTTCATGTAGCCCTTGACTTCAACGCACCGGGGCTGCGCCATGCTTATTATTTTTGAGTATGCCTCGGGCTCTTTAAAATTAAAATCTTTCGTCATCGTGAACCTCATCACCGTGCGGCACGTGAAATGCTTCATTAGAGAGAGCGATTCCATGACTTTCGGGAACGGATTCTCTATATTTGGCGAGCACGTCTTTTGATAGGTTTCGGCGTCCGGGCCGTAAACCGAAATGTAAAGGTTCGTCGGCTGGTGCTGTATAAGCTTGCGCACCATGTCCGGATGCGCGCCGTTCGTGACGAGGTAGGCAGTCATTTTCCTCTTCAGGATAAGATTGTCTATGAACTCGGGCAAGTATGGATAAAGGCACGGCTCGCCGGATAAAGAAATGGCAACGTGCTTCGGTTCCATTGTCATGGCAAGCTTCTCCCTGTCTGCATCCGAACCCCAGAATCCCATGAGCAGCTCGCGCTGCGCCTTTATGGCATCGTCTATTATCTCATCGGGCGAGTCCCACTGGAAGCCCGCCGGCGGCAGCGTATAGCCGAGATTTCGCCAGCAAAAATTGCAGTTAAAATCGCACCAGAACATCACGGGCGTAAGCTGCAAACACCGGCTGGACGATATCCCGTAAAATTTACACTTGTAACAGACATCTTTGCCGCGTATATCCTGCTTCGTGTAGTGGCATATCTTGACGGCCGAGTGCCTGCGGGGACCTACGATGCGGTAGCCGGCGCCCTCCACTCTTTTTGCTTTGGCGTCCAGCCATTTGGGAACCCATGACGGCGCGGCTTCTTTCCGCTGAAGATTGCCAAGCGCGGGCAGCATTAGGAATCATTGTAGGAAACCTATTAAATCGTTTTTAGGAATGAGGAAGCTATGTCATTCAAAGACGCCTTGTCCCAAAAAACCGGCATCGCCATAGACAAACTGCCTGGCTCTTATCAGATATTGGGGCACGTCTTCCTCGCGAAAATGCCGCGCATGACGGAAGAAGAAAAGAAGAAAGCGGCGCACGCTGTAATGGCGATGTTTCCGCGAATAAAGACTGTCTGCGAAATCCGTGGCGTGAGCGGGGAGCTTCGCGAGCCATCCGTCAAAAAAATAGCGGGGGCCGGAACGAAAACCGTTGTTATGGAACACGGTATAAAATACAGGCTGGACGCCGCGAAGATTATGTTCTCCAAGGGAAACCATCATGAAAGGCAACGCGTCACCGCACTTGTGAAACCGGATGATGTCGTGATAGACATGTTCGCGGGCATCGGCTACTTCACTCTCGGCATCGCGAGGAACGCCAAGAAGGTGATAGCAATAGAGAAGAATCCGATTGCCTTTGCCTATCTGAAAGAGAACGTGAAACTCAACGGACTGAAGAACGTGGAAACGATAAACGCCGACAACAGGAACGCGAAATGTGAGAAAGCCGGCCGAATAATCATGGGATACTTTCCGGGCACCGAGGCATTCATATCCTTCGCGATAAGGATGCTCAAGGAAAAAGGCACCGTCCATTATCATAACGTCTGCGGCGAGGAAGAGCTGGGCAGGAAAGACGATTTCGCGCGCTTTGCTAAAGACTTGGGATTTTCGTATGAAATACTATTCAGAAAAAAGGTGAAGGACTCGGCGCCTAAAAAGATTCACTACGTTATGGACGTGGAGGTAACGAAGGACGCTACACGAAGTGAGTAAACTGCCCGCCACTAAAGTGGTGGGCGTTAGTAAGGAAACGGAAAACGGGCTCTTAAGCATGTCTCGTTTTCAACGGCGGTTCATTTCGGCTTTTACTTGTTTACAGTAAGCATTTGCAGGATGTTCGTTTTTGTCGTTGCTTGTTACCGTTTGCACAAAACACCAACCCGCCCATGTCCCATCCGCTACATTAATGTATGACGCACTACTGTGCGTCGAGTTGTTCATAGAGGGCATTATGAAAGTGAAAGGACTTTTCGCGCACGGTTCGGCTTTTGACGGAGTGGGTTCGTTTTCGGCTTTACCCATTGTAGTAGGACTGTTGAGAAATAGCGCACTAACCCGCCTTTATAAACTTTCTGTTCAAATCCGATTATGAAAGCCATAACCATTGGCATCCTTGCGGGCATCGGAATTTCCGCGTTCATATTCATGAACCTGTTCACGTCCGTCACGGGCAGTGCGACGCGCGGGGAATATGACGCTTTCGCGCAATGCCTTACGGACAACGGCGCCATATTCTACGGCTCATTCCAGTGTACGTATTGCACCACCCAGAAAGTCATGTTCGGTCCGTCAATAAAGAACATAAACTACGTGGAATGCGGGCCGCTGCAGGGTCCGATGAACCTTGCGTGCGTGAGCGCGGGCGTGGACGTGTTTCCGACGTGGACAATAAACGGCACCAAATACGACGGCGTTCAAACTATTGACGTGCTGTCAAAGCTGTCCGGATGCAGGGTTGACGCATAGGAGGCATGGCACCATGGAGTCGTCTTTAAAAGCTGTGGCAGTTGCCGCAATTTTCGGGGCAGCGTTCGGGACGATTGCGTCCTTTTCGTTCCTCTATTTGCAGGGCGATGATGCGAGGATAGCTGACTTTTACGCAGTCGAAAACGCGGTGCACGTGAGCCCGCACAGCATAAGGAAGGCGATGGATAAAGGAGCAGCGAACTTTATTCTCGCAGACCTCCGCAGTGCGGAGGAATACGAACGGGAGCACATAATCGGCGCGGTCAGCATACCGGCGTATAAAGACCCGGACACTTCGGCTTACGGGGACGTTGAAAGAATAACCACTTCTTTCGCTGCGCTGAAAGCCGCGAATCCCGGGAAGGACATCATAGTTTACTGCTACAGCACGCCGTGCATGACAGGCAGAAAAGTGGGGCTCATGCTCGCGCAAAAGGGCATATACGTCAAGCATCTCGGCATAGGCTGGAACGAATGGAGATATTTCTGGGAAATCTGGAATCATGAGCAAGAATGGAATGTCACGGACGTGAAAGATTATGTTTTCGGCGGGACGGAGCCGGGAACGCCGAAGTTGAAGGTCAATTCAACTTCGTGCCCAATCGGCGGGGAGCTTGGCTGCTAAGACCGTGCTATTTTTAAGAAGCCCTGAAAGTCAAGCGATGCCGAACCGACAAGCACGCCGTCGCACGTTTTTAAAATTTCCTCTGCGTTCTCCGCGTTCACAGAGCCACCGTAAAGGACTTCACAACTGTATAGGGACTTAATATACTTCACCGCTTCTGCTATCTCGTCCGTGGTCGGCGTTTTGCCCGTTCCTATCGCCCATACAGGCTCGTAAGCTATTATCACAAAATCCGTGAGCGCATCCGTG